>NZ_JTJP01000003.1:0-23439 GCF_001678575.1 Gallibacterium genomosp. 1 | reverse complement strand
GCAGTCCAACTTTTCGGGGGCAGATCATTAATATAGGCGGCATTTTTATTTCTGACAGTGTTGGATAGAAGTAAACAATAATAGAAACGGCGTAGAAAATTATTCTTCTACTGTAACGGAAGTGATTACCACATCTTCTGTCGGCACATCTTGATGGAAACCTTTATTACCGGTTTTTACCGCCTTGATTTTATCGACTACATCCATTCCTTCAACCACTTCACCGAACACAGCATAGCCCCAATCTTGTACGACTTCACGTCCGAACATCTGTTTTGCTCGGTAATCTAAGAAAGTGTTATCAGCAACGTTGATAAAGAATTGTGCAGAAGCAGAATGCGGATCGGAAGTGCGTGCCATTGCGATAGTACCACGCTTATTACTAAGCCCATTATTGGCTTCATTGCGAATCGGTGCTTTGGTCGCTTTCTCTTTCATTCCGGTTTCCATTCCACCACCTTGAATCATAAAACCGTTGATTACACGGTGAAAAATGGTGTTGTTGTAGAAGCCTTCTTTGCAGTAATTTAAGAAGTTTTCTGCGGTAATCGGTGCTTTTTCAAAATTTAATGCAATTTTAATATCGCCAAAATTGGTGTGTAGTATTATCATTAGCTATTCCTTTAAATAATGTGAAAAATCGCATTATTATTCCACAAAATGTAAAAGTGGTCTATTTTTGCAAAAAACACGATATCAGCGTGGTGAGAAAGAGATCAGATTAAAGAGTAAAAAAGTAAGGTCATCAATATGTTAAAGATTTTTAATACATTAAAACGAGAAAAAGAGATTTTTACCCCTATTCATCCTAATCAGGTAGGAATGTATGTGTGCGGTGTAACTGTCTATGATCTTTGTCATATTGGACACGGGCGTACTTTTGTTAGCTTTGATGTTATCGCTCGTTATTTACGTTATTTAGGTTACCACTTGACTTATGTGCGTAATATCACTGATGTGGACGATAAAATTATCAAACGTGCGCTAGAAAATCACGAAACCTGTGAGCATTTGGTTGATCGGATGGTAACAGAAATGTATAAAGATTTTGAGGCTTTGAATATCCAACGTCCTGATTTTGAGCCACGAGCTACACATCATATTCCAGAAATTATTGCACTGGTGCAAAGATTGATCGATAACGGGCACGCCTATGTAGCTCAAAATGGTGATGTGATGTTTGATGTCGATTCATTCCCAGAATACGGTAAATTATCCCGTCAAGATTTATCTCAATTGCAGGCAGGCGCACGCGTTGAGATCAATGATATCAAGAAAAATCCGATGGATTTCGTATTATGGAAAATGTCAAAAGAGAATGAACCGAGCTGGCAATCGCCGTGGGGGGCAGGTCGTCCCGGTTGGCATATTGAATGTTCGGCAATGAACTGCAAACAGCTTGGTGAACATTTTGATATTCACGGTGGCGGTTCAGATTTGATGTTTCCTCACCACGAAAATGAAATTGCTCAGTCGTGCTGTGCGCACGGAGGTGCTTATGTTAATTATTGGCTGCATTCTGGAATGATTATGGTTGATAAAGAGAAAATGTCGAAATCGTTAGGCAATTTCTTTACTATCCGTGACGTGTTACAACATTATGATGCGGAAAGCGTGCGTTATTTCTTGTTAACGGCACATTATCGCAGCCAATTAAATTACAGCGAAGAGAATTTAAAATTGGCACATTCAGCATTGGAACGTTTATACACCGCCTTACGAGGCACTGATGCCAATGCTACTGCTGCCGGTGGTGAACAGTTTATCGAAGCCTTTAAAGCCGCAATGGACGATGATTTTAATACGCCAGGTGCGTTGTCGGTTCTATTTGATATGGCACGTGAATTAAACAAATTAAAAGCAGAACAGAATCCACAAACGGATGCTTTTGCTGCACGTTTAAGAGAGTTGGCAGGGGTATTGGGCTTGTTATATCAAGATCCGGAAACTTTCTTACAAGCCGGTATGGATGATGATGAAACTAAAATAATTGAAACATTAATTGCACAACGTAATCAAGCTAGAGCCAATAAAGACTGGGCTGCTGCTGATGCCGCACGTGATAAGCTAGCTGCTATGGGCGTGGTGATTGAGGATGGTGCAAACGGTACGACTTGGCGTAAGGGGTAAAGATTTTATTTGGCTTTAAGTTCTGCCTTTTGTGTGATGCTTGAATTTGTCGCAATGTTCCATAGGTTAAAAATAAGACCGCTTGATAGGCTATTTGAAGAGAAATACAAGAGAAAGAGATAAAACGACAAAAAATAAACCCACCTTTGACAGAATGTCTAAAAAGGTGGGCTTGTCAGTGGGTTGGGGGCTTTTAGGCAATTCCAAACAAAAGAGCAATTAAACAACAACTATCGACGAATCGAACGTAAGAATGCATTTGTTCTCGGATTGGTGCTGTATTCAAAAAGCTGCTCTGGTGTGCCTTGTTCAATAATTTTACCGTCACCCATCAAAATCACCTGATCCGCCACTTCTCGAGCAAATTGAATTTCGTGTGTCACAATCACCATTGTCCAGCCTTCAGAGGCTAAAGATTTCATCAATGCCAACATTCCCTGCACCAATTCGGGGTCAAGGGCAGAAGTCGGTTCATCGAATAACACTAATTGTGGCTCAATCGCTAATGCACGAGCAATACCGATACGCTGTTGTTGACCACCGGATAACTGGAATGGATAAAAATTAGCTTTATCAGCCAATTCCACGCGTTCCAATAAATGGCGTGCTTTCTGCTCCGCTTCAGCTTTAGGCATTTTCTGCACTACAATCAACCCTTCAGTGATATTTTCCAGTGCAGTTTTGTGCGGAAACAGGTTGTAATTCTGGAAAACCATCCCGCTTTTTTTGCGTAATGCCTGAATTTTTTCTTTAGTTAACGGCTGTGAAAAATCAATCGACAATGAGCCGTCATCAAATGTCAGTGTGCCAGCATCCGGCGTTTCCAAAACATTTAAACAACGCAATAGCGTGGTTTTGCCTGAACCGGAAGCACCGAGCAACACAATCACTTCACCTTTATTAATGCGTATATCGATCCCTTTTAACACTTCGTGATCACCGAAGGATTTATGTAAATTATTGATTGATAACATAATTACCTCGCTACATAACGTTCAAAATGTTTTTCAAGACGTTGTTGTGCATAGCCGAGAATGGCACAGGCAATCCAATAAATTAATGCTGCTTCGCAATAAACCAACAAAAATTCATAGGTGCGTGAAGAGATCACATTTGCCTGACGCATCATTTCCGGCACTAACACTACGCTGGCAAGTGAGGTTTCTTTTAATAAACCGATAAAGCTATTAGAAAGCGGTGGTACAGCTACTCGTAATGCTTGAGGAGCGATGATACGAAAAAAGTTTTGCCAATAACTCATTCCAATAGTATAACCGGCTTCCCATTGCCCTTTCGGTACGGATAAAATCGCCGCTCGCACCGTTTCGGATGCATAAGCCCCAGTGTTTAATGAAAAGGCAATAATTGCTGTCGGGAGCGGATCGAGTGTGATGCCTACATTCGGTAGTGCATAGAAAATAATAAATAGCTGTGCTAATAACGGTGTGCCACGAATTGCTGAAATGTAAAAACTGGAAAGTGCATAAGCGATTTTATGTAGAAAATGTTTGCGAGGTGTAACTCGAAGCAATGCAATCGCTAACGCAATCATCATTCCGACAATAAATGAAATAATGGTTAATGGAATGGTGTAAAGAGTCATCCCTTGCAACATTGGGAAGAATGCATCAATCGCAATGGTTGCTTTATTATCATCCATCCACGGCAGATTACTCAAAATTAAGTGAAAAATTGCGGAAATGGATTCCGTAATCGAACTACTCACTAATATCTACTCCATAAAATTATTGGGAAATGGATTAATTTACCTTTCTTTTGCCTTTCTGTTAAGGTTTTATTTAAAAATTTTGTTTGGATATTGCTATTTCTGCAATATGGGTGTTAGTTTTTAGAAATTTTTACAAAAAAGACAATGTTATCATAGGTTATGATAGTTTCGTGGAGGATGTTTCTGTGGACTTGTATTCATTGATCGATTTTTACTGTAGCAATATTCAGACTTTATTTTTAGTTTCATAAAAAGGGCGATTTTATTTTTGCTCGTGCAAGAAAAAATGCCCTAATTAATCATTTGCCGTTCTTCATTTTATACCGTAGAAAATGGAGAATCTTTTAAACTTATTAGTAGCTTGAAATCAAGCTTCATTCTAATGCCAATACGGCAAAACTTGCCAGCCAGTGAGCACCACTGTAATGGCTGCCGACAACGTGCTGTAAACTTGCGTTCAGGTGATCCATAATTGCTTTTTGTAAAACAGGTTGCAAAGTATGATCTACCGGTAATGAACGAGCTATATCTTTAAAACACCAAGCACGGCTTAAATTTAAACCGTCTAAATGAGCAATTTTCGGATCAGTACGATCACTTACTTCCGCCGGATGTAGTAAACGTTGAAGTTGCGTATTTGGTAAAAAACGATCAAACCATTGAGTAAAATTGGTTATTATCTTACTCATCAATAATGCTTCAGTTAATGCGCCGGAAAGATAGTCATCTCCCGCAGGTTCATATTGTGCCGGATAATTACTATCATCCAAGTAAAAACGTTTACAAGCATTTAATATTGATTGTTCCAATTCTTGATCCTTGAGGGCTTTAGCGTAATCCAACGCCAATACAAGTGCGAATGCAGTATTAAAATGCGTTCCAACACGAATCGGATAGCTTAATTTGTTGAGATACTCAATTAGACGATTACGCAGATCTTGAGTCAATGGTTGTAATGTTTGATACCACGTTTGGGCTTCCTCTAAGGTGGATTGTTTTAGTTCCTGTGCCAATGCTAACAACCAGCTGTAACCATAAGGGCGTTCAAAAGAAGCACGAAAAGGTGCTTGGAAATAAGCAAGTTCCTGTGCTAAATTTTCCTTAGTAAAGTGTTCAGTAAAGAGTTGAATAATGTCATTTTTGCACGCCAGTTCCGGATAGATTTTTAAGCAGCGTAATAATAACCAATAACCGTGTACTGCGGAGTGCCAGTCAAAACAACCATAAAAAATAGGGTGTAGTTGACGGGGAGATAAAATATCTTTCTCACTGTTTAATAAATGCATAATATGATTTGGATATTCTTGCCTTAAAAAGGTGAGTGGCATATTAGCAAACTCAAATGCCTGTTGTCGTGTTAACTTCATAATATCTCCTTAGAAAACAATAAAATACATTAATAAAATATTGGCAATTAAGATACTGACAGCGGATGGAATCTGCACTTTAATCACTTGGTATTTGTCTTGTAATTCCAGTAATGCTGCTGGCACAATGTTAAAGTTCGCTGCCATTGGCGTCATTAAAGTGCCACAATAACCAGCATACATTCCGATTGCAAACAGCGGTGCAGGATCGGCTTGATGAGTTAAGACTAAAAACGGTAATGCAATGCCGGCACTTAATACAGGGAAAGCAGCAAATGCGTTACCCATTACCATTGTAAATAACGCCATACCAACACAGTAAGTTAAAACCAGCAAAAAACGGTTATTGGGGTCGATAAATAAGCTAACCACTTTTTGAACAGAATCACCGGTATTTGCTGCCACAAATACACCTCCTAGCATTGCCAACATTTGCGGTAAAATAGCAGCCCAACCAATGGTATCCACTAAGCGACGTGATTGACGAATTGCGTGTAACGGCGTACCACCGGTTAATTTCCAACCTACTAAAATCGCTGTAATACAGGCGATACAAAGCGAAGCTAAAGTTAGGTATTTTTGATCTAATAAAAAAATACCGCCAACAGAAATACCTTTTAATCCGACTGTGCCGATAACTGTGACAATAGGAATTAATAATGCAGGTAAAAACAACCAATTCCCCAGTTTTATAGCGGATTGTTCACGCTGTTGATCGTTCGACATCGGATAATGCCCTTTACCTACTAAACCACAACCAGCAAGCAGAGCAATAATAATCACTTCTATACCAACAATACGATAGGTGATTGATTTACCAAACAAATCAATCATTAAATCTGTAAAGAGAAATGTGCTGCCAAATAAAAACCAGAACAGTGCAGTCGTGAATCGTTTCGGATTAGCTTTATCACTTAATGTCATCACGACTAAAATCATTACTACAAAACCAATCAGATAGTAAACACCATTAATTGAAAGTAAGGTTGTCATTATTTTATACCTCTTTTTTCCTGTTGCGCTTGCCACGCTATGACATCTCGATGAATAGCAGCATCTAAACGAACAAGGCGGAACATATGAATGATTAATGCTGCAATAGCGGTTGGAATTGCCCAAAGTCCGATATGTAATGGTTCAATATTGGTAATACCGTTTTCTTTCAAAAATGCATCAATCAGCAATACTGCCCCGAAAGCAATAAAAATATCTTCTCCAAAGAAAACGGCAATATTGTCGCAAGCGGCAGAGTGTGCTTTGATCTTGTCACGGATATGTTGTGGTAAATCACCATATTTATTCAGTGCAGCACCTTCTGCCATTGGTGCAAGCAGGGGGCGTACGGTTTGAGCGTGTCCACCTAAAGACATTAATCCTAATGCTGCTGTTCCTTCTCGTACCACAAAATAGAGCATTAGAATACGTGCCGAAGTGGCGCTGGCTATTTTCGCAACCCAAGCCTGCGCACGTTCTTTTAAACCATAATATTCAAGCAAACCTATTACAGGTAAAATCAAAATAAAAGTAGCTAATGAACGGCTATTGATAAATTTCTCACCAAAAGTTTCAAGCAACATTCCAAAATCCATTCCAACCATTAAACCGGTCGCTATGCCAGCAATAACAACAACCAGTAATGGATTGAAGCGGAGGGCAAACCCTATTACAACAATAGGGATGCCGATAAGAGGGAGCAAAGTTGCACTATCCATAAGTGTAATCCTCCTAAAAAATGAAAATACGATGTGTTTATCAGATAGTTTGTTGATTTAATCATCAACATTCAAACACTATATCGGAGGGGTAATAATGTGTAAATAAGGTTACATAATTGTTTTTGTGATCTGTGTTGGAATTTTTCATTTAGAGTTTCGTTTTCTGAATAAGATTCCCTATAAGGTCTAAAGTAAAGTTTTAATAGAAGCTACACTACCTTAATTACAAAAGCAAAAGAGAGTTCACCATCCGCCGGTAGGCAATATTCCGGATGTACTTCCGCACCCCAGCTGTCATCACCACCAACCCCCATCTGTTGGGCGGCAATTGTAACCACAGTATAATGTATTGGCGGTAATTCATAATGGTGTTGTGCCTGTTCCAATTCAAAAGCAGTATAAGGCAAGAAATTGCAAGATAACGGTTTATCTATAGCTTCGATTTTAAAACCGCCTGTTGATTGACGACACTCCACCCAACGTACACCGGTTCGGTTTCCGCATTCTTGTGGAATAGTATAAAAGGTGTAGTTATCTTGAACGTTGTTTTCAAAAATTTTCAATTTTGCGCCGCTACAACGATCCTGATAATTTTCTGCTTCACCCATCGCATACCAACGTAAATGCTGATAATCCGCATCAACGCGAAAACTTAATGCAAAAATCGGTAAATTCGGCAAGTTTGCTTCTCCAAAATAATGACAATGCACTTTTATTTCACCGTTACATTGAATGTTATATGTTACCGTTACTTTAAGTTGTTGATAAATAGGATAAATATAATCAAAGCTGACACTAACACTGCCGTCTTGATGCTGTTGCCAATCCATTTTATGACAGCGTCCGCATAGGCTTGCCATTAACCAGTAACCGGCTTTAAAACGTCTGTTTGTGCCACGGTCATTGTCGGTAGTTGCGCGCCAGAATAATGGCATCGGTGCCGTTTTGATTAGTTCGTTATCGCCAAATTTTAATGAAATTAGGCTGCCTTCCTGTCGTGAAAACAGTGCAGAGAAGTGATCGCCAAATACGCCGACATTAATATCGCCCACGACCATTTTTAGCGGTGGTAATGCCGTTATTTGTGATTCTTGGGTTTTATTAGCGGTTTGCGCAACAATAAACTGTCCGAAGCCCAATTCGCTGTCTGCCGCTGCCCACAAGGTTTTCTGTTTTAAATGCACGCTGACTGCTACGCAATATTCACCATTCTCAAGCCAATTATATTCATCCCAATGCAGTGGCACTAGCCGTTCCGTTTGTGCCGGAATAAGCGTATCAAAGCGGTAACTTTGTTTAATTTCGCCATCAAGACGCAACGTTGCCACAAAGTAGTAATCTTGCGTATCGATAAAAAGATTTTCGTTTTTAATCAATACCTTATCTTTTTGTGGGTAGAGTTTGATATTTTGGTAGAGGAATTTCACTTCCTGCATTTTCGGCGATAAGCGGCGATCGGCGAAGATCAAACCGTTACAGCAGAAATTACGATCTGTTGGTCGGTCGTCAAAATCACCGCCATAGGCTAAATAATCATTACCGTAACGATCCTTACTTAATAAAGCTTGATCGATAAAATCCCAAATAAAACCTCCTTGATATTTTTCATATTTTTCTAATGCTATATATTTATGCAAATTACCATTAGAATTCCCCATTGCGTGACTAAATTCACAACTGATATATGGTTTTTGTGGATTTTGTTGCAAATATTGTTCAATTTCGTGAGGCTTGGCATACATTCGGCTTTCTATATCGCTAATTTGATCGAATTCACGACAATGGAAAACGCCTTCATAATGCACTAACCGTTGCGGATCTTTTTGCCGAAAATAATTGGCAACATTAAGCAATACTTCCCCCGCATAAGATTCATTACCACACGACCAAATTAAGATAGACGGGTGATTTTTATCACGTTCATACATTGATTTTGCTCGATCCAACACGCACGCATTCCAACGTAAATCATTACCCGGAATATTCCACGATGGTTCAACGTTACCCATTTTTTGCCACGATCCGTGCGTTTCAAGATTAGTTTCATCGATCAGATAAATACCGTATTGATCGCACAATTGATACCAGCGACTTTGATTAGGATAGTGTGATGTTCTGACAGCATTGATATTGTGTTGTTTCAAAATTTGAATATCTGCCAACATATCTTGTTCGTTGATCGCACGTCCGCGCTGGTGGTGAAATTCGTGGCGATTGACGCCTTTGAACATAATGCGTTTTCCATTTAAGCACATCACGCCGTTTTTCATTTCAAAACGGCGTAAACCGACCGGCTGCGGGATCACTTCAATCAATTTATGATGTCGGTCGAAAATTTGGATATAAAGCTGATAAAGATAGGGCGATTCGGCACTCCATAAATGTGGATTAGCGATAAGCAAGGATGCGTTGAAGGTTGTTGTTGTCAACTGTTGTTCAGTGGTGGCAAGGGAGATACCCTCTTGATCGCACAACATTATTTGTACTGTTTTTGCATTTTCACTGTGTGTTGAAAATTGCCCGTTAATCAGAATTTCCGCTGTTTGTAGGTTTTCAGAAAGGTGTTGTTTAATCTCCAAATCATAGAGATGAATTTTCGGAATAGTGTAAAGATAAACATCACGAAAAATACCGGAGAAACGCCAAAAGTCCTGATCTTCCAACCAACTACCAGTGCTACGTTGGTATACCGCCACTGCTAATTTATTTTCGCCGGATTGTAAATAAGGGGTTAATTCAAATTCCGCTGGGGTAAAGGAATCTTCGCTGTAACCAACAAAATGACCATTGAGCCAAAGATAAAATGCTGTTTCAACGCCTTGAAAAGAGATAAAAACTGGTTGTGATTGCCACGCTGATGGTATAGAAAAATAAGTGACATAACAGCCGACACCGTTTTCATTTTGAGGAATTACTGGTGGACGAATATCTTCTTTGCCATCCCAAGGATACATTGTATTTACATAATGTGGTTGTGCAAACCCTTGTAATTGAATATGTCCTGGCACACGAATTGTTGACCAGCTATGATTATCAACATTCGCTTGATAGAATCCTTTTGGTTGCAACTGGGGATTTTTCGCATAATGAAAATACCATTCACCGTTTAGCGAATAACGCATCGACATTGTGGCATTGCATTGAGCCTGTTTCAATGTTGAATAATAGCAGTGATCGGAATGTGCATTTAAACGATTAACGGCAAAAACGGACGGATCGGATAACCAATCCAAGTTTGGTTGCAACAACATATTTTCTCCTTTTTAATGTTTTAAAGGCAGAACGACAAAAATTATTTTTTAAAAGCAGTTATCTTCCTTTTTTCTATTGCTTTTCGCAATTAAGTTTGATCAAATTTGCTAACGAATTTGCAAAAAAATTGTTCTGTTTAAAGTTTCAGCAAATTAAGATGAAAAAAAAGACACTTTTTCTGCGATAAATACGATTTAACTCTTCACTAATTGAATAAAAGTGCGTATGATAAGCGACCGTTTCAGCCCTCAAAGCTGGCGATTTTGTCATCATTCAGATTTATCATAACGAGAAAACAGAAGTAGTACAGTGATAGGTAATTAAGCGTGCAGATTGGTCAATTCAGTTTGAAAAATCCGGTTATCTTAGCACCTATGGCTGGGATTACTGATCTCCCGTTTCGACGGATTTGTTCCCAATATGGGGCAGCATTAACATTCTCAGAGATGATGTCAACCAATCCGGATGTATGGCATACTGAAAAATCCAAATTACGTTTAGCTCATCATCCGCAAATCGGAATTAACGCCGTGCAGATTGCTGGTAGTGATCCGGATGAGATGGCTCAAGCAGCGCAAGTAAACGTTGGTTATGGTGCTGAGATTATTGATATTAATATGGGTTGCCCAGCTAAAAAAGTAAATCGAAAATTAGCCGGTTCAGCACTGTTACAATATCCTGATCTGGTTGCCAAGATTTTAAATGCAGTGGTTAAGGCGGTTGATGTTCCGGTCACGTTAAAAATAAGAACAGGCTGGGATCAACAACATAAAAACTGCCTTTTAATCGCTAAAATCGCAGAAGATGCTGGTGTTCAAGCTCTTTCGATTCACGGAAGGACAAGAGCCTGCCTGTTTAATGGTGAGGCAGAATACGAAAGTATTAAAGCGGTGAAAAAAGCAGTATCAATCCCAGTCATTGCCAATGGCGATATTGATTCTGCACAGAAAGCGAAATATGTCTTGGATTATACCGAAGCCGATGCAGTTATGCTGGGACGTGGTGCATTGGGGAATCCGTGGATTTTTCGAGAAATTACTGAATTATTAGAAACGAGAAAAGTTTCGCAACAAGTGCCGTTTTCTGAGAAAAAAACCATTATTTTGCAACATATTGCCGCTTTGCATCAATTTTATGGTACGGAAAAAGGTTATCGTATTGCACGTAAACACGTAGCCTGGTATTTGGATCGAATTTCTCCTGTTTCTGATTTTAAGCGATCTTTTAACGCCCTAACCAATCCGAGCGATCAGTTAACGGCGTTGGAAGAATTTTTGTGTTCAATCCGACCTATGTCGTGATCATAATAAAGTATATAAAAGGGAAAAAATGTTAGAACAACGTAGCAATGCTGATGCATTAACCGTTTCAACGTTAAATGCTCAGGCACAAGTAACAAATAAACCATTACGTGACTCTGTAAAACAAGCATTAAAAAATTATTTGGCGCAATTAAATGGTCAAGACGTTAATGATCTCTATGAACTCGTATTAGCGGAAGTTGAGCATCCAATGTTGGATATGGTTATGCAATATACTCGTGGTAACCAAACTCGTGCAGCAACAATGTTAGGAATTAACCGCGGTACATTACGTAAAAAATTAAAAAAATACGGTATGGGTTGATCCTGAACTGAATTTCAGATGACGAAAAAATTGCCCCTAGCTGCAAAGTTAGGAGCAATTTTCTTTTGTTTAATGATGTAATCATTCAATCGCTAAACGATCTTTATTCTTTTCAAAAATAGCCGAACCGATACCTTTTACTTCGGTAATCTGTTCCACTGAAACAAACGGCCCGTGCTGTTCACGATACTCGATAATCGCCTGTGCCTTTTTCGCACCAATACCGACCAGTCCTTTTTGTAGCTGTTCAGCAGTGGCATTATTTAAATTCACTTTATCATTCTGCGTTGCCTGTTGGAGTTGTGCCGTTTCAGCTGCCGGTAGTGGATTGGAGCTTTCCGCCACGGCAACCGAACCGGACAACAGTGCTAGTGAACTGAAAATTAACGCTAATAAATGTTTTAATTTCATAAGTTACCTCATAAATTTTCAACTATAGGTGCCATTTGATCTGGCAATGCTATTTTCTATAAGGCAAACCTATTCAGCGATTTTCTTGTTGAAAAAATGGGAAGCTGATCGCAAAAAAGAAAAAAACGCCCAATACTCACAATATTGGGCGGATAAAAAAAGATTACTGAAATTTATTTTTTACACTGATTTTCTAAGAATTTAACTGCTAAATCAGGGAAATCGGTGAATAATCCAGTCGCACCAGCTTTATTGAACAATGCATCATACATTTCATTCACATTGGTCATATATTTTGGTAAAGCATCTTTTCGCACGGTATAAGGGTGTAATTCTAATTTTTGTACAGCAATTTCTTTTACCATTGGAGTGTACTTGATATTACCTAATGATGATTTTTCATCATCAACCAACATATACCAGCCCGGACCAACACCATCGGCATATTTCGCGATTTCCTCCATTGCACCCGGTTTGAACATCCAGTCATAGCTGTAATTTACCCATTTACCTTGAGCATTCTTCTCTTCGGTTTCGTGCCAATCACTATAAGCAATTAATTGTACCAGTTTTAAATCCATTCCTAACTTCGGCTCCAATTCAGTTTTAATGCGTTTTAGCTCATTAAAATCGAAGGTTTGCAAATAAACGAGATCGTTTTTGTTGGTATAGCCATATTTTTTCAATACTTTTAAGGTAGCCAATGCAATATCTTTACCTTCTTGATGATGCAACCAAGGCGCTTTAATTTCAGGATAAATACCAATTTTCTTACCGGTTGATTTTTCTAAACCTTGAATAAATTCAAGTTCTTCTTCAAAAGTGTGGATTTTGAAATTAGATTTCCACATTGGAAAACGATCAGGATAAACTTGAACTTGTTTACCATTTTCGGTTTTGAAGTTTTCGGTCATATTAAGTGTTTTAATTTCAGCCAAGGTGAAATCCATTACATAATATTTTCCGTCCTTACGATGACGATTCGGGAATTTCTTCGCTACATCGGTCAAACCATCTAAGAAGTGATCGTGAATTACTATCAGATGGTTATCTTTTGTCATCACTAAGTCTTGTTCCAGATAATCAGCATTCTGTCCAAATGCCAATGCCTTAGATTCCAAAGTATGTTCTGGTAAATAACCACTTGCTCCACGATGAGCAATTACCAGTTTTTTATCGCAAGATACTGTTTGTGTTGCTGATTGTGCTGCACAACCTGCTAATAAACCAACGCCCATTAATGCCACTACAACATGTTTCAGTTTCATAGTTTTCCCCTTTACTTATTGTTGAAAATATTTCCCTTTAAAACGGAATAATTAATGAATAGACTTTATCAGTTACGATTATCAAATTTAGAGGTAAAAAAGGCGACACCCCCAAGTTATCGCCTTTTAAATTTAGAATTAGTTACCGTAACGATCTTCTCTGGCAATTTTTGCTTTATGTTTGCCTTCTTCCATCATAGTAACAAGCATTAATAAACAGGCTATAACAGAACCGCCAATCATAATATAGAAGCCGCCGTCCCAACCATATTTATCTGCTGCCCAACCAATAACTGCACTTGCTGCAACTGTACCGCCTAAGTAACCGAATAAACCGGTGAAACCAGCAGATGTACCAGCTGCTTTTTTCGGTGCCAATTCAAGTGCGTGTAAACCGATTAACATTACCGGCCCGTAGATTAAGAAGCCAATAATAGTCATCATAATGAAGTCGGTTAATTGATATGGGTTTTTATACCAAGGTAATGTTGAGTAATATGCTATTTGGTCTGCTGGAGTTGCTGGATTTAACCAGAAGACAACAACCGCAATAGTTACCATCACCATAAATACGAAACCAGTTAAACCACGTTTACCTTTGAACACTTTATCTGATACCCAACCACAAAGTAATGTACCTGGAATGGCGGCAAATTCATAAATTGCATAAGCGGATGCAGTTGCTTTGATATCAAAGTGTTTCACTTCACCTAAATAAACCGGTGACCATTTCAACACACCATAACGGATTAAGTAAACGAATACGTTAGCAATCGCGATGTACCATAACAAACGATTTTTCAACACATAATTTAAAAGGATCTCTTTTGTGCTTAAAGTTTGTTCTGATTTTTTCGCATCGTAGTTTTCAGGATAATCATTTTTATACACTTCAATTGGTGGCAAACCGCAAGATTGAGGAGTATCTTTCATTACAAAATAGATGATAACAGCTGCTACCATTGCTGCAATACCTGGATAGTAAAGCGCTTGTTGCCAAACGTGACCGAAAGTTACTTTCGCTACTTCAGGGTGGTTAGCTGCATAAATCATACTTGCCAGACCAACTAATACAGCTGGCACCATACCTCCAAGGTTATGTGCGGTATTCCAAATAGATACGATAGTTCCGCGTTCTTTTTGTGACCACCAGTGCACCATTGTTTTACCGCAAGGTGGCCAACCCATTCCTTGGAACCAACCATTGAGGAATAAAAGGATAAACATAATGAGGATGCCTGAGGTTGCCCAAGGTACTAATCCCATTAATGTCATACACAAACCGGATAACATTAAACCAAACGGTAAAAATGCTTTCGGATTTGCACGGTCAGAAACAGTAGCCATAAAGAATTTTGATAAACCATAAGCTAATCCCGGTGCAATACCAATAACACCTAATTCCGTTTTGGTATACATACCAGCTTCAATTAACCCTTTCTGTGCTAAGTCAAAATTACTGCGCACAAAATAATAAGCGGCATAACCAAAGAAAATTCCCATAAAGACTTGCCAACGTAAACGTCTATACGTTGGATCGATTTTATCCTCTGGTAACAGAGGTTTTTCCGGTAAAGGTTTTAAAAAACCAAGCATACGTCCTCCTATTTTTGTTATAAAAATTAAGTAATGCAAACAACTTTAAGGTTTATAAGGATACCACCAAACGAAAATAATGTTATCTGGCAAATTTATTATTTGTGAGCGTTATCACAAATTATTTGATATTTTTTCTTTCCTTTATGATTTTTTGGTTTAAAAAAGCCAAATAAATGAGCAAAAAAGAATTTTAAACAGCTATTGAAATGAAAAAGTGATATTTTTGCGATAACCTGAAAATTGACAGACTCCACCAAAAGGACAGGAATTGACGATACAGTGAGGTAAACCGCCATTTTTAGGCGGTTTGTTTAATTGAAAGGAGATTAAAAACTTTTTAATGTGAATACTTTAATTAAATCTTAGTTGCCAGCTGTTTCAAATAAGTTTTGAATTCCGCACCTAATTTAGGATGATGCAAACTATATTCGACAAACGCTTGCATATAACCGAGTTTATCACCGCAATCGAATGTTCTACCTTTCATTGTAAAGGCTTCTACGGTTTCCTGTTTAATCAACATATCAATTGCATCAGTTAATTGGATTTCATCACCGACACCAATTGGCGTTCTGGCAAGTAGATCCCAAATTGCTGCGGAGAAAACATAACGTCCGACTACTGCATAATTGGAAGGAGCTTTATCCACGCTTGGTTTTTCCACAATATTTTTAATCACGGCACTTTCTTGTTGGCTGAGATCTTCATTGCCACAGTCAACAATACCATAGCTGGAAACATCTTCTTTTGCTACCGGAGCCACCATAATTTGGCTAGCGTGAGTTTGTTCAAAACGTTTAATCATTGCCGCTAAGTTTTCTGTTTTTTGATCGGCGGTGAATTCAGCCAAAATCACATCTGGCAATACAACGGCAAAAGCTTCGTTTCCTACTAATGCTTTACCGCAAAGTACTGCGTGTCCTAAGCCTTTAGCATAACCTTGACGCACGTGCATAATGGTGACATCTTTCGGGCAGATAGAACGCACTTCTTCCAATAATTGACGTTTTACTCGTTTTTCCAACATTGTTTCCAGTTCAAATGAGGTATCGAAGTGGTTTTCTATCGCATTTTTTGAAGAGTGAGTAACTAAAATAATTTCTTTAATGCCGGCAGCAACGCATTCGCTGACGATATATTGAATTAACGGCTTGTCCGCAATCGTCAACATCTCTTTTGGAATTGCCTTGGTTGCCGGCAACATTCTCGTACCTAACCCTGCAACAGGAATAATCGCTTTCATTAAAAATTTCCTTTTGTTGTTTTATATATACAAATAACCGCACAATTGTGCGGTTATTTAACGTTATCTTTAAATTATTATTGACGTAATAAAGCTAAAATTTCAGCTGTTTTTTCTTCCATTAAAGCCTTATCACCGCGTGTTTCCAAATTCAAACGCACAACCGGTTCGGTATTGGAAGAACGCAAATTAAAACGCCAGTTAGGATATTCGATACTGATACCATCCAATTCGCTGACATCAACCGCATTTGGTGCATACGCCTCTTTTACTCGTTCAATCGCTACTTTCGCATCCGCTAATTTGCTGTTGATCTCACCCGGAGAAGGGAAAGTTTCTACGCTTTGTCCAACCAATTCTCCTAAGGTTTTACCGGTAGTGCAAAGCAATTCAGTTACCAATAACCACGGAATCATTCCGCTATCACAATAGAAGAAATCACGGAAGTAGTGGTGCGCACTCATCTCACCGCCATAAACAGCATCAACACTACGCATTTTTTCTTTGATAAATGAGTGTCCGGATTTGGACATTATTGCTTCACCACCGTGTTCTTTCACGATCTTTTCTGTGTTCCAGATCAAACGAGGATCATAGATGATTTTTGCACCCGGTGTTTTTTGTAGGAATGCTTGAGCTAATAGACCGACAATATAATAACCCTCAATAAAATTACCGTGTTCATCAAATAGGAAGCAACGGTCGAAGTCACCGTCAAAGGCAATTCCCATATCTGCTTTATTTTTTAATACTGCATCAATGGTATCCTGACGATTTTCGTGAAGTAAAGGATTAGGAATGCCATTAGGGAAAGTTCCATCTGGATTATTGTGAACTTTCACAAACTCAACCGGCACATTTTTTTGTTTAAATACAGCTTCGATTTTATCCACAATAGGGCCAGCAGCACCATTACCGGAATTAATCACCAATTTAAGTGGTTTTAATTTGCTTAAATCGATATAGGAAAGCAAATGAGCAACATAATCATCCACTACGGAAATTTGTTTATATTGACCTCTAGTGGTGACTTCAGGGAAATTGTTTTCTTCAGCAAGACGTTGAATATCTTTTAAACCGGTGTCACCGCTGATTGGACGTGAGCCCTCACGTACTAATTTTAAGCCGTTATAATCCATTGGATTATGGCTTGCAGTGACCTCAATTCCACCATCTGTTTTTAAAAATGAAGTAGCAAAATAGATCTCTTCAGTTCCGGTTTGACCGAGATCGATAACATCGACACCGGAATCCAGTAACCCGTTTGTTACTGCACTTTTCAGTTCTTTACTGGTTAAACGTACATCGCCACCAACAACGATACTTTTCGGCTTTAAAAATTGCCCAAAAGCACGACCAATTCGATAAGCTATATCCGCATTAAGCTCATCTCCTAAGCGTCCACGAATATCATAAGCTTTAAAACAGGTTATTTTATCCATTTTTTACCTCATTTTTCAGTTGCCAAAATTACTCTTCTTGTTGTGCTTTATCCTGTGTTTCTTTTACCTTGTGGTAAATTTCTTCACGATAAATCGCAACATCCTTCGGTGCATCTACGCCAATTTTGACTTGGTTTCCTCGTATTTCAAGAACACTGATAGCAATATCATCACCGATCAATAATTTCTCATCCACTTTCCGAGTTAGAATTAACATAATTCACTCCTTTTCCTGTATTTTTCCATTAGAAATTTATCAATCTTGTTACTTCAGATAGGTTCATTTCACGAGGTCATCCACCTCCTTTCGGAGGTGATTTTTTATAGCTTATCCGCTAACAATTGCTGAGCTAAAGCTAAAGCTTCGTTCAATTTTGCTGGCTCATTACCGCCGGCCATCGCCATATCTGGTCTGCCACCCCCTTTTCCACCGACAAGTTGTGCTAGTTGATTTACTAATTCGCCAGCTTTTACTTTACCGGTTAAGTCTTGGGTAACGCCAACAATAAGATTGACTTTTTCATCTTGTGTTGCACCAAAAACAATCACCGCCGAACCAAGTTGGTTTTTCAAATCATCGACCATTATTCTCAATGATTTAGGATCAACACCGCTCACTGATTCTATTACTACTTTAACACCATTTATAGTTTGTGCTTTTTGTGCTAGATCAGAAACTGCTTGAACAGCCGATTTTTCTTTTAATTGTTGCAACTCTTTTTCCAGTTTTTTCGCTCTGTCTTGTAATTGTTGAATTTTTTCAACAATAGACGGCAGATCAGATTTTAACAACTCCGCACTTTGTGTTAGTAAGGATTGTTGCGCCAACACCACATTAAACGCTTCTTCACCGGTTACCGCTTCAATACGGCGTGTACCGGCAGAAATGGCACTTTCGGAAACAATTTTGAATAAACCGATGTCGCCGGTACGTTTAACGTGGATACCACCGCAAAGTTCGATCGAGAAATCGCCCATTGTAATCACACGGACGCGCTCACCATATTTCTCACCGAATAACGCCATTGCACCTTTGGCTTTTGCCGCTTCAATATCCATCTCTTCCACGCTGACAACGTGATTGGCACGGATTTGTGCATTAACAATACGCTCAATTTCAGCAATTTGTGCTTTGCTGATCGCTTCCGGTTGTGAGAAGTCAAAACGCAACAGTTTATCGGAAACCAATGAACCTTTTTGTGCTACGTGCGTTCCCAACACTTGGCGCAATGCGGCGTGTAATAAGTGAGTTGCGGAGTGGTTTAATGAAGTTGCCTGACGGCGTTCTGCGTCAACAACGGCGTGTAGCGTTTGTCCTACTTTAATTTCGCCTTTTTTCAATTCACCGATATGGCCGAATACTTGACCATATTTTTGCGTATCATTGACCGTGAAGAGCACATCAGCACTTTCTAAAATACCGCTATCGCCAATTTGCCCACCTGATTCCGCATAGAATGGAGTATTTTCAAGCACAATCACTGCACTTTGTCCAGCTTGAACCTGATTAACTTCTTTTCCATCAACAAAGATTGCGCTCACTTTGGCTAAACTTTCTGCTGCGTGATACCCTTCAAAGGCAGTAGTGCCATCAACACGGATTAAATTATTGTAATCCATACCAAATTGGCTTGCTGCTTGTGCGCGTTCACGTTGCGCTTCCATTTCACGATTGAAGCCTTCTTCATCAATAGAAATATTACGTTCGCGACAAACATCGGCGGTTAAATCCAATGGGAAACCGTAAGTATCATAAAGTTTGAACGCCACTTCACCGGAAAGCACATCGCCTTTCAACGCTGCCAATTCCGAATCTAATAGTGCCAAACCACGTTCCAATGTTCTTGCAAACTGTTCTTCTTCCAAACGTAATAATTTTTCAATATGCGCTTGTTTTTCTTTGATAATTTCACCGGCTTGCGCCATAACTTCGATCAATGTCGGCACTAATTTATAGAAGAAAGTTTCCTTCGCTCCCAATAAATGACCGTGACGCACTGCGCGGCGAATAATACGGCGCAACACATAACCGCGTCCTTCATTGGAAGGGTAAACGCCGTCAGCGATCAAATAAGCGCAAGAACGAATATGGTCGGCAATCACGCGCAATGATTTATTGGCAAGATCTTTTTCGCCGGTAATTTCTGCCACCTTAGCGATTAAGGTTTTGAAAATATCAATATCATAGTTGGAGTTAACGTGTTGCAATACGGCACTGATACGTTCCAAGCCCATTCCGGTATCAACAGACGGTTTCGGCAATTTTTCCATTGTGCCGTCCGCTAAACGGTTGTACTGCATAAAGACGATATTCCAGATTTCGATATAGCGGTCGCTGTCTTCTTCAGCAGAACCCGGAGGGCCACCCCAAATGTGATCACCGTGATCGTAGAAAATTTCGGTACAAGGACCGCAAGGACCGGTGTCGCCCATCTGCCAGAAGTTATCAGAAGCATAAGGTGCGCCTTTGTTATCTCCAATTCTGACAATACGATCTGCCGGCACACCAATTTGTTGATGCCAAATGTTATACGCCTCTTCATCGGTTTCATACACGGTGACCCATAATTTTTCTTTCGGTAAGCCCAACCATTGCGGTGAAGTTAAAAATTCCCACGCAAAATGAATGGCGTCATTTTTGAAGTAATCGCCGAAGCTGAAGTTCCCCAACATTTCAAAGAAAGTGTGGTGGCGAGCGGTATAACCGACATTTTCCAAGTCGTTATGTTTTCCGCCGGCACGCACGCAACGTTGTGCGGTAGTGGCACGATGATAAGATCGTTTATCAATGCCCAAGAAAACATCTTTGAATTGATTCATCCCTGCATTTGTGAAAAGCAAGGTAGGATCGTTTTCTGGCACTAATGAACTGCTGGCAACAATTTGATGCCCTTTACTATGAAAGAAATCTAAATAAGATTGTCTAATTTCTGCCGTTGTTTTCATAAAAATCCTATTCTTTTTTTTCAGAAGTCTTATTCTTCTATTTTCATTATTATTCCGTACTCCGCCGAGATAAATAGCGCGAAATGAGTTCCGGAAAAATTGTCTTCCTCGCCAAAAAATATCACCGCAACGGTGTTATTTTTATTGGAAAAAGACGGATAAATAAACCTGCTTATTTTTGCACATTTTTATCGTTTGTTGAACGAGCAATAACGCTTTTCCGCTAAATTTTCTTGTTCGCTCCGCAATTTATCCATTATCGACAGATTGTTGCATTACGTTTTTAATTTCCGCTTTGCCAACGCAGTGTTAATTGATGCTCTAAACCTAATGAATCAAGAATTTTACCGGTTTGTTGACGAATCAATTCATCGACCGATTGCGGTGGATGATAAAACGCCGGAATAGGCGGAATAATATGCGCCCCCAATTTTGCTAATTTGGTCAAATTTTCTAAATGAATAACGCTTAACGGTGATTCACGTGGCACAATAATTAATTTACGTTGTTCTTTCAAAGTCACATCTGCGGCTCGACCAATCAAACTATCGTGAAAACCACAAGCGATGCTTGCAACGGTTTTCATACTTGCTGGCACAATAACCATAGCATCAATTAAATAAGAGCCGGAAGCAATAGTTGATGTCATATCTCGATTGGAATAGTGATAATCCATAAGCTGATATAGTTCCGATAATTGCATTTTGCTTTCTATACGCAAATTCTCTTTTGCCCAATGGCTCACCACGCCGTGAATCTCTATCGGCTGTCCTATTGTTCGTAAAGATTGCAGTAAATCTATGGCATAAACAATGCCCGATGCTCCAGATATTGCCACAATAATTTTTTCCATCCGTTTCTCCATTCAAACAATATAACCATATTATTTTGCTTATTATTGATTCTACCCAATTAAAATGGTGTTTTTATCTTCACTACAATAATGAAATAACCAACTAACTGGATAGTTAGTTGGTTATTTTCGACTCAAGATAACAGAATACAACTAGAATTGATAGCCTACACCGGCTCCAACCATTGTATTTCCTGAAGTATTATGGCTAGCATTTAATTTCAAAATAATCTTACCATTATCTGAAATACGAGATGCACCTAATGCTACTGCAGACTCTCCACGGTAATGGCTTGCGCCAGCAGCAACCATACTTTTACCTGGTAAATAGGCTTGCGGTAAACTTGCCATTGCACCAGCAGAAGCAACACCACCATATGCACCTTTCGCCACATTATTAATACGGTTATGTAAAGCTGCACCAACCTGATTCAACTGACTAACATTGACAGCATCGGTTGCTTCCACACCCGGCGCAACATTGGTAATTCTGTTACCGCCATTATTCAATCCTTGAGAAGTTAATGACACGTTACTTCCATTACCGCCACTAATATGCACGCCATCGCCTGTAATATTAGTGGTATTGCCATTATTGTCCACAAACTCTGCACTTTCTAAGCCTTTCAGTTTCTTAGACAATTTCACATTTAAAGTCTTAGTGGAGCTATCTGCGATCACGCCGATATTATTATCAGTTAAATCAGCACTATTTGCGCCACCTTTAATAGCAACGGTTTCACCTAATTTGGTACTAGATGAGCCGGCATCACCATTAAATGTTAGCGGTTTTTCTGTTGCCTCTTTAAGCTGTTTTACATTAACAGCGTCTGTGTCTTGAACCCCTTCAGCCACATTTTGCAATGTGCTTGGATTCGTAGTTGATTTACCATCTTTATTTACCAAACTTAAGCGGATATCTTGTGGTAAAATTTCAACCGTTTCATCATTTTTCTTAACGAATTTATTTCCTTTTCTGATAACACGGTTACCGTTTTTATCTGTATAGACAACTGGTGCATAAGCATTGAGTTCATTAATCTCATCACCAATATTTTGCTTAATTTCCTGTTTAAGCTTGTTTAGCTGACTCACATTAACCGCATCGGTATCCTCTGTTCCATCAGCAACGTTGGTAATTTTATTACCGCCGTTGTTCAAGCCTTCGGAGGTTAATGATATATCAGCGTTGCCATCACCGTTTTTATCAATATAAATACCATCACCTTTCATTTTCGTGGTATTACCTTTTTGATCTGTAAATTCAGCACTATTTAAATCGGTTAAATCTTTGGCTATTTCTACTACCATTATTTTTTCTGAACCGTTTTTACTGGTTTTCACATCAATATAGGTATTTTTATCCGTCGTAGCTTTTTCAGGCTTATTCATATCAATACCATTTTCTAGCTTATTGGCTATACCGCCTTTAAGCGTGATGGTTTCGCCAAGGCTCTTACGGACTTCACCGTTATTACCAGTAAGCCCAAAGCCACCGCCTTCACCACTATCGGTTAGCCCTTGAACGACATCACGTAAATCTTTCACATTCACAGCGTTATTAAGAATATCTCCTGATGCATTTTTCAAAGTAACAGGGTTACCTTGTCGATCAAGCAATCCACTTTTTACATTGATAATTTGGTGATGACCATTATCTAAGCCCTTATTTGTTAAAGATACACTATTGCCATCTTTATCGGTTGTAACAATGGTAATGCCATCACTGGTGACAGTAGTAATCTTACCATCAGCGGTAGTGGCTAAGCCGCTTCCATTAATTTGCGTAGTATTTCCCTTATCGTCTGTTGTTGTAACAGAGTGTAAATCAGTTAAATCTTTCGCCAATTTAATGGTT
>NZ_JTJP01000002.1:0-73578 GCF_001678575.1 Gallibacterium genomosp. 1 | reverse complement strand
CTTCACTAAGCTGTTAATAAAAAATCCTTTATCTTAATAGATAAAGGATATTTGAAAGAATAATAAGAATAGATTCCCTTTAAAGAATAAAGGAAATCCTGAATCTAAGTTAATTTGTCACAAATTATTCTTCTTCGCTTGTTACGGCGAGGTCTTCTTCCTGATTGACTGCATTTGCTTGATGATTATGATGAGAAATTGCGCGTGCAGGGACAACAGTAGAAATAGCGTGTTTATATACCATTTGGCTTACAGTATTTTTAAGAAGAATAACAAATTGGTCAAATGATTCAATTTGACCTTGCAACTTAATACCGTTTACGAGGTAGATTGAAACCGGAATACGTTCACGACGAAGTGCATTTAAATAAGGATCTTGTAATGATTGTCCTTTTGCCATTTTCTTTTCCTTTTTTATTAAAATAATCAATAATGTCTGTAAGATCTTAGTTTTAGTAGCTATGCAATCGATTAAACTAAGAAACTGAACCAGCTTTAAACAGCTTATGCAACAATATAACAATAATATTTTGTGCTGTCATCAATGAAATTAACTGATCAGGAATTTATCTTTAATTTTGTGCTATTTTTTCAAGAATTTCTTGCTCTGATTGTTTGATATTTAGACTATCCAGCCAATTTATTGGTGAATTCCAACCACGAAGCCAAGTAATTTGCCGTTTTGCTAGTTGTCTTGTAGCACAAATGCTACGATATTTCATTTCTGCAAAATCATATTTTCCTTGTAGAAATTCCCACATTTGACGATAACCGACACAACGAATGGATGGTAAATTTAAGTGCAGATCCTTTCTAGCGAAGAGTTTTTCTACCTCTTGTTGAAAACCTTGTTCCAACATCTGTTGGAAACGAAGCTCTATACGCTGATGCAAAATAGCACGTTCTTTTGGAGTAATAGCAAATTGCAACAGTTGATAAGGTAAAGGTTCTCCTTTTTGTTCAGTTAATTCAGTCAGTGATTTTCCGGTTAAGTAATAAACTTCCAATGCACGATTAATACGTTGTGGATCATTTGGATGGATACGTTGTGCTGATTGAGGATCAATTACCGCAAGTTGCTGATGTAACCCTTGCCATCCTATTTGTTCTGCTTGTTTTTCTATTTGCGTTCTGATTTCAGCATTTGCCTGTGGTAGTGGAGAAAGCCCTTCCAATAAGGCCTTGTAATAGAGCATTGTGCCACCAACCAGCAATGGAATTTTTCCTTTAGCAGCAATCTTTTGCATTAAAGTTAAAGCATCATTACGAAAATCGGCAGCAGAATAGCTTTCTGCAGGATCTTTAATATCAATTAGATGATGTGGTGCGATAGCTAATTCTTCCGTTGTCGGTTTGGCTGTGCCAATGTCCATTCCTCGATAAATAAGTGCAGAGTCGACACTGATAATTTCACAAGGTATTTTTTTTGCTAATTGTAATGCCAGACCGGTTTTGCCTGATGCAGTCGGTCCCATTAAAAAGAGTGCAAGCGGTTTTTTATCCATAATGTTAATTTGTAACGAAATAAGGCGTTAAGTCAATTTGGTGACAATATTGCATAATATCTTGGTTTCCCGGCAATAATTGTTCCGTATCCTGTAATAAAGTAATGGCATCTGCCAATACACTAATAGGTTTAAATGTAATTTGTTGGCAAACGGAATTTAAAAATTGAGGAAAATCATCAAACGTTTGACTAAGTAACGAAATTACAATCTGTTGTAGATTTTGTTGTCGTAATAGCGTTGCTACTTGAGTAATAGTAATACGCTGATCGTAACATTGAATATGAAAACCGGCTTGAGTGAAAAACGTTTGATATTGGTTAAAATTTTCCAATTGAGAGTTATCTAACTGAAATGTTGTTGGAATCAGCAAAGCTTGCATCGGTTTATCTGGTTTTTGTAGCTGTAAACTACAATGCAACTGTTGTAATTTTTGTATTGACAATAAATACAGCTGTTCTTGTTGCTGTAAGCATAAATAGCCTTGAGGCAATAAGGTTAAGACTTTCAAGTGATCATCATTTTGTTCGGTTCGATTCGATGATGGCATAATAACGTCTGTTTCTGTTGTAGTAGAATGATTACTACTGAGAGATTCAGATGAAATATTTTTGTCTGAATGTGAAGATTGCAGTAATTTCTCATATTGACGATAAGCAGCTTTATCATTTTGAGGGGAATGAGGGGTTGCCCAACGGTTTATTGCATTTGTATTAAAAATATTATCTCCAGCGGCTTGTCGATTATTTTTGAATGCCGGAGGAAATGTATTATCTAGGTTGAGAGTTGATTGATAATGAGCATTAGGTTCAGCAATATTTTGCGATTTTTCTGATTCGACAACCATAGCGGTTTTATCGTTTTGTGCAAATAATTCTGTCGTTTGTGCCAATGCATTGGCAACACCTTGTAAAATAAAATCGTGTACTAAGCGTGCCTGATGAAAACGTACTTCGTGTTTAGTAGGGTGAACATTCACATCAACCAAAGTAGGATCGAGATCGAGAAATAAAATAAAAGCAGGATATTGATCAGGCGAAAGATAATCGGCATAGGCTTGGCGAACGGCGTGTAAAATCACTTTGTCTTTCATCATTCTGCCATTGACATAACTGAAGTTAAAATCATTTTGAGAACGGAAAAATCTTGGTTCTGCTACCCAACCTTGTAAGTGCATTTCTTCATATTGCCAATCAATACGTAAAGCGTGTTCGGTAAAGTCAGTACCACAAATTGTCGCAAGACGTTTTAATTGGCTGTTAGTGTCATTTGCTGCTTTATATTGGTGAATCAATTTCCCATTATGAGTTAATGTAAAATGCACTGTCGGTTTTGCTAATGCAATTCTTTTCACCACCTCATCAATATGGGCGAATTCAGTTTTATCGGAACGCAAAAATTTACGGCGTGCGGGGGTATTAAAAAAGAGATTTTCTACCTCAACAGTTGTACCGATTGGATGAGAAGCCGGTTTGATGGTAGTATCCATTTCCTGCCCTTGGGCATAAACTTGCCACGCTTCGGTCTGTTCCGCTGTTCGAGAAGTCAGCGTTAAACGAGAAACGGAACTGATACTAGCTAAGGCTTCACCACGGAAACCTAAACTTAAAATATTTTCCAAATCATCCAAAGTGGCGATTTTGCTAGTAGCGTGGCGTACTAAAGAAAGTTGAATTTCCTCTTTCGCAATGCCATAGCCATTGTCACGAATACGGATCAAACGACTGCCACTTTGTTCTATATCAATTTGGATTTTATCAGCTCCGGCATCAAGACTGTTTTCAATCAACTCTTTGACAACGGAAGCTGGGCGTTCAACCACTTCCCCAGCGGCAATTTGGTTAGCGAGAAGTGGAGGTAGTATTTGAATAGGCATAATTAATTCTCCGTTAATCGTACTTTTTGTCCGACTAAAAGATGATCTGGATTTAATTTAGGATTTAGCTTTAATAGTCTGTTAACAGAAATATTGTAAGTTCGTGAAATCTGATATAGCGTCTCATCTTTCCTGACAGTATGGAATGTTGGTAATTTCTCATTTTTGTCTTTATTTTTATTTTGCAGTTGCTTATCCCTGTTTGTCTGAAGAGATGTATTTTCCATATTATGGTTGTTGCTTAGATTATTTTTACGATAATCGACTAAGCCGAGGTAAATAGCGTGAGCAATTTGACGGCGATAAGAGAGAGTATTCAGTTTTTGCTCCTCAATCTTATTACTAACAAATCCGGTTTCAACTAATACCGATGGAATATCTGGTGCACGTAGTACGCCAAGGCTGGCGTGTTGTGGTTCTTTGCGACTTAATTGAGCAAT
The DNA here is from genome assembly GCF_001678575.1 of Gallibacterium genomosp. 1. Classification (NCBI taxonomy): domain Bacteria; kingdom Pseudomonadati; phylum Pseudomonadota; class Gammaproteobacteria; order Pasteurellales; family Pasteurellaceae; genus Gallibacterium; species Gallibacterium genomosp. 1. Next base: position 69,757 of record NZ_JTJP01000002.1, on the reverse strand, counting down.
TTGACCGAAACGGCGTAAAATATTATCACCAAGTTCGTAACCTACCCGTTGCGAATGCCCAAATTGTAAGTCAAGTACGGTTTGCCCTAAATATTTTTCATTATGTGTGGATAGCACATTACCGGCACCACCCAATAGTTCTGACTGTTTTTCGTGATCTTCAAGCCATTTTCCCATTTCACTGTTGGCTCTACGATTGGATAAAACCCATACGGAAGCTCCTTTTGGCGAAGCACTTGGTGCCGAATCAGCGTGGATAGAAATCAAAAAATTAGCTTTATATTTACGCGCAATATCAGAACGATCCGGCACAGAAATAAAATAATCGCCGGAACGAGTTAAAACTGCTTTAAAGTTTGGATCTCGGTCAAGCAATGCTTTTAGCTCTTTAGCAATAGAAAGAGTGATATTTTTTTCTTTGATTTTTAGAATTTTACCAATAGCACCTGGATCTTTACCACCGTGTCCTGGGTCAATGGCTACAATGTATGTAGATGCACGATATGGTGTTGTAGTTGGTGGCGTAAAATTAACACTTGCTTCTTTTCGGTTTGTTTTTGAGGGGATGCTTTTTTTATCATTATTTTTGACAGCAACCGTTTTATTTGTACCGTTCGGATTAGCAATTTTTACTGAAATGGTATTGTTGTTGTGCATAAAAATGGCACGAACACTTTGTTCTAGCCGTAATACAACTCTAAGATTATTTGGACGAGCTGCTTTTGCTTGTTCAATGCTTTGTAGATTAGTGTTATTCTTACGAGGTAAAATGCCACGAACGCTATCACTATTAGAAAAATCTATGATTAAACGATTTGGTTTTTCAAGATAAAAATAACTATATTTTGTTGGAAAACTAAAGCGAAAATCGACTCTGGTTTCTTTATTGTTATTACTGATATTGATCGATTTTAATGTGCCGGCAACGCTCGACAAACTGACGGAAAAACATAGCAGTGTGATTAACCAATAAACAAATAGCGTTAATTTCTTCATCTTATTCTTTAATATCAACAGGTTAGTTATTTACAGTAAAAACAGCAGCCGTTATTTTGCTGGATCTGACTTTAAAGCGCAAATCATTTGAGCAGCGATATTTGAATTTGCAATGAGTGTGATTTGGCGTGCTTGTTCCTGATATTCAATATTGATGAGCAAATCAGGTTGTGGAATTATGTCACCACCTTTTTCTGCCCACTCTAGCAAGCAGAGTGCATTTTCACGAAAATAGTCACGGAAACCGATAAACTCTAACTCTTCCGGATCGCTTAACCGGTACAGATCAAAATGGTAAATGCTCTTTTGTGGCAAATGATACTCTTCCACTAAAGCGTAAGTTGGGCTTTTTACATTGCCTTGATAGCCCATTGCTTGAATAATTGATCTCGTTAGGGTAGTTTTACCAGCACCAAGTTGCCCATTAAGATAGATTACAAAATTTTGTGTCGGGGTGAGTAAAAAACGACTTAATTTTTGCCCTAAAGCAATAGTAGCCTCTTCATTCGCAAGAAAAAGAGTTAATGATTCTGCCATAAAAAATCCTACAATCCTGAAAAAAGATAGAAAAGTTGCTTATCATAGCAAAATTATTGAAATCGGATAAATTTTATTTGTTACAAGATTGTAAAAAATAAGCGAAAAGCATAAACTGAGGCGTATGCCTTAATTATCGTAGAGATCTTTCATTATGCTTTGTTTCCGCAAATACCCTTCAACTACCGCAATGCAATGTTTTGAAACTGCTGCCAGACATTTAAGTTTTACTAAAGCTGCTCAGGAATTGTATATGACACAAAGTGCCGTTAGCAAACAGGTGGCGCAACTGGAAGATTTGTTACAGTTACAACTGTTTGAACGCTCTTCACAAAGTCTTTATCTCACACCAGTTGGTAAAAAGTTTTATATTGAAATTGAAAATATCTTGAAACAAATCGAGCTTTCTACGATTGATGTGATGGCACACGGTGCTGAAACAGAAACGCTTAATCTTGTTTCCCACCCAACATTTTGTGCACGTTGGTTAGTGCCGGCTTTAAAGGAGTTTGGAAAAGCTAATCCTAAGATTCATCTTGATGTTAAAATGTCCGAATTTTTCGGACATTTTTGTGGATAATTGCGCACTAATTATTATAAGGCTAAAACAGTTCCGCCGAATTTGCCATTAATTACTAAGGCGGCGGCTTCATAAAAGGCGAATGCTGCACAAATCAATCCTACAATACCGGCAATAGTATGCAATGTTTCGCTGTGGAGAAAATTGGCAGCCGCTAATAAGAAAAATAGGATAACCAACGAGCCGAAAACCAGTTTTCCGATAGTGTTGCCGGCTAAAGTGCCAATAAACATCACACAAGAGAGCAATCCCCAAATTAATAAGAAAAAGCCTAGTGATGTTGAATTGACGGCGGTTAATCCGGCTAGAGGGGCGACCCAAATGAAAACAAGTGCTAACCAAAATGCGCCATAGGAACAGAAAGCGGTAAAGCCAAAAGTGTTACCTTTTTTCCACTCCATAATCCCAGCAATAAATTGCGCCAATCCGCCATAAAAAATCCCCATACTCATAATCATTACATCGAGCTGGTAGAAACCGGCATTATGCAGATTTAGAAGGAAGGTCGTCATCGCAAAACCAAATAAACCAAGCGGTGCAGGATTTGCTGTTTGATCTTTAAGTATGCGTTCCATATTGGATCTCCTCTAGCGGTTAAAAATTGATCCGATATTAACATTTGAAAAATAAATTTGAAATATTTTTTTAATAAAGGTGATGTTTTTTTTGGGGGATAGGGGAATAATAATATTCCCCTTGATGAATTAATTTAACAAATTTTGTTTATTATGACATCAATGCTGAAATATATTTCAACATCACGCCGGCAGCAATTGCTGAACCGATAACTCCGGCAACATTCGGCCCCATTGCGTGCATTAGTAAGAAGTTTTGTTTATCCGCTTCTAAACCTAATTTATTGGCAACGCGTGCAGCCATAGGCACAGCGGAAACGCCAGCAGCACCAATTAATGGATTTAATGGGGTTTTACTGAAGCGATTCATCAATTTGCCCATTAAAACACCGCTAGCAGTACCGATACAGAATGCAATCACTCCCAATGCAAGAATACCAAGTGTTTGAGGTTGTAAGAATTTATCTGCAACCAGCTTGGCTCCAACAGAAAGCCCCAAGAAAATTGTTACGGTATTAATTAATGCATTTTGTGCTGTGTCACTTAGACGTTCTACAACGCCACTTTCACGCATTAAATTTCCGAAACAGAACATCCCTAACAACGGCGCAGCATCTGGAAGTAATAGCGCAACTAACAGTAACAAGATGATAGGGAATAGAATTTTTTCCCTTTTGCTGACCGGACGTAATTGCACCATACGAATTTTTCGTTCTTGTTCAGAAGTTAATGCTCGCATAATTGGCGGTTGGATTAGTGGCACCAAAGCCATATAAGAGTATGCGGCAACGGCAATTGCTCCCAGTAACTCTGGTGCTAATTTGCTGGCTAAATAGATTGCAGTCGGTCCATCCGCCCCACCGATAATTCCGATGGCTGCTGATTGCGGTAAAGTAAATTCAATAATGCCGAAATAGTTTAATGCTAATGCACCCAGAACGGTGGCAAAAATACCGAATTGTGCTGCTGCACCAAGTAATAATGTTTTAGGATTAGCAATTAATGGACCGAAATCAGTCATTGCCCCGACTCCCATAAAGATAATCAACGGAGCGACACCAGAGTGGATAGCAACGTGATAAAACTGTGCCAAAACGCCCGGCGTGTAACCTAAATCGGTTGCCAAACTTTCCAACTCTTCTTGTACGGAAGGCAGTGCAGTGGTTAATACCGCTTTAATAGAAGCCGGATCACCGGCACTGCCGAGTTTAGCGGCAACCAGTGTTAATTGATCGGCAATGCCTTGATGTAATAAATTATCTAAAGCCGTCATTGCTAGACCGGCTTCGGGAATGTTGGATAATAATCCACCAAAACCGATTGGCAGCAATAACAGCGGTTCAAACTGACGGGCAATCGCCAACCAGATTAAGAGTAGGCTGACCGCCATCATTATGGCTTGACCAAGGCTGAGGTGCCATAACCCCATACCTTGTATTAATGCAACAAAACTTTCCATATTGATGTCCCTAGACTAATGTCATTAGCGTATCACCAACGGCGACCATATCGCCTGCTTTGATTTTAATGCCCTGTACGGTACCAGCTTTGGCAGCACAGATTTGAGTTTCCATTTTCATCGCTTCAAGTACAAGCAACACATCATCTTGTGCTACCTGTTGTCCTTCTGTAACAACGACTTTAACAATTGATCCTGCCATTGGTGCGTTTACTGGTTCGCCTTGAGAGGATGATGAAGCTGGTGTAGCCGGAGCAGCAGGTGAGGCAATAGGTGTTGGTATTGGCGTAGGAATAGGAGTTTGCGGTTGGCTGGCTGCAATTTGATCAATGTTGCCACCGTTGCTGACTTTCACTACGAAGGCTTTGCCTTCAAGTTCAACGGTATAAATCGCAGATTCTGCAGTAGCCGGTTTAACCTCTGCTTTAACTGCGGCTTTTTCAACAGGTTTACCGGTTGGTTCAGGTTCAAATGCCGCTGGATTATTACGATTTTCAAGGAACTTCCAACCGACTTGAGGGAATAATGCAACAATAAGCACATCATCAATTTCATCTTTTGCCAGTTTAATTCCTTTTTCTGCCGCCTGTTGTTTTACTTCTGTGATTAACTTATCCATTTCCGGTGCAATATGGTCTGCTGGACGGTCGGTAATTGGCTGTTTTCCTTCTAAAACACGGGCTTGAAGTTCGGCATTAACTGGCGCCGGTGTTTTGCCATATTCTCCTTTTAGAATGCCGGCGGTTTCTTTGGCGATATTTTTATAACGTTCGCCCATTAAAACATTGATCACTGATTGAGTGCCGACAATTTGAGAAGTTGGTGTTACCAGTGGAATATAGCCTAAATCTTTGCGTACTTGTGGAATTTCTTTTAATACAAGATCCAATTTATCAGAGGCATTTTGTTGTTTTAATTGGCTTTCCAAGTTGGTCAACATTCCACCTGGAACCTGTGCGACTAAAATTCGGCTATCAACGCCTTTTAATTGACCTTCAAAAGCAACATATTTTTTACGAACCTCACGGAAATAAGCTGCAATTTTTTCAATTTTATGCAGATCAAGCCCGGTGTCGTAAGGCGTATTTTGTAATGTGGCAACCATTGACTCTGTAGCCGGATGACCATAAGTTCCACTCATTGAAGAAATGGAAGTGTCGATACCGTCAACCCCGGCTTCAATTGCCTTTAATTGAGCCATTTCTGCCATACCGGTTGTAGAGTGGCAGTGTAAATGCAAGCGAACATCAAACCGTTTTTTGATTGCACTGACCAGTTCATAAGCCGCCATTGGCGTTAAAATACCTGACATATCCTTGATAACAAGAGAATCAATACCGATTTCAAGTAATTGCTCAGTAGTATCCAACCAGGTTTCCAAAGTATGAACCGGACTGGTGGTGTAGCTCAATGTACCTTGTGCGTGACCACCATTTTTTCGCACAGCGGTCAATGCTTGTTTCATATTACGAGGATCGTTCATCGCATCGAAAACGCGGAATACGCTCATTCCGTTGGCGACGGCGCGTTCAACAAAGCGATCGACCACATCATCGGCATAATGACGATAACCAAGAATATTTTGACCGCGTAAAAGCATTTGCAAAGGCGTTTTTGGCATTGCTTTTTTCAATTCACGCAAACGAACCCAAGGATCTTCGCCTAAAAAACGGATACAGGCATCAAAAGTAGCACCACCCCAAGCTTCTAAAGACCAATAGCCGACTTTATCCAACTCAGCGGCAATTGGTAACATATCTTTTAAACGTAAACGAGTGGCGAATAAAGATTGATGAGCATCGCGTAAAACGACATCGGTAATTGCGATTTTTTTAGCTTGTACTGTCATAATTTAGTTCCTTACTTGATTCCTTGTTGACGACGATGGTGCGCTATTGCAGCAATGATGACCGGGCGCAACCGTTCGATATCATCTGTTGTTTTTGGTGCTGAAATTTGAGAGTTCTCAGTGGATGTAGTTGCAAGTGGAGGAGGGGAAAAGCGATTAATCATATTGGACATTAGGCTAATTAGAAAGATCAGTAAAATAAGAAAACCGATCACGAAGCCCATACCGGAAAACATAAGATTTACGCCTTCCATTAAGAGTTCCAGTTTAGTCATAAACAACTCCTTGCATTGATTTCAAGTCTGTCAATTATTACTAAAAAGAGAGGGAAGAAAATGCTCTTCCCATTTTTAGTGAGTGGTGATCTTAGCTTAAGATGCTAAGTTTAGAATTTGTAAAATACTTTATAACAGTCAAATTGAGTTTGCATAAAAATTTTTGCAATTCTGTGAAGTGGATCAAAAGAAATTTTGTTATTGGCACTTTATTTCTACTTCACAAGAGATTAACTGAATAATCCTCCAATGTATTTAGATAAAGTGATTGCACTTAAAATTGCCATTAAAATAACAACGATAGCACCTGATATTGTCATCCAGATTGGATGTTTATAGTTGCCAACAATTTTTGTTTTGTGTGCGGCTAATAAAATTAACCCCAACGATATAGGTAGAATTAAACCGTTTAATGTTCCGACAAAAACTAAAACTTGCGCAGGTTTACCTACTGTTGCTAATACGGCTGTTGATATAACTATAAAGGCAATAATCCAGTAGTTTTTATGTTTTTCAATTGCTGGTGAAAAACTGGTAATGAATGAAACTGATGTATAAGCAGCCCCGATAACAGATGTAATGGATGCGGCCCAAATCACGATACCGAAGATAATCAGCCCTACATTACCGGCAACGTGAGAAAATGGAGTGGAAGCTGGATTGGCGGGGTTTAGTTTAACGCCTAAGGAAACAACACCAAGCACTGCCAAAAAGAGTACGACACGCATAATAGAGGCGATTAAAATAGCAGAAACAGAACTTTTACTGACTTCTTTTAATGAATCTTGTCCTTTGATGCCGGCATCAAGTAATCTGTGCGCACCGGCAAAAGTGATATACCCACCAACTGTTCCCCCAACAAGAGTAACGATAGCGATAACATCAATTTTTTCTGGGACAAATGTGTGTACGGCAGCATCTGCTAATGGAGGCTGTGCATTGACGGCAACATAAATAGTGAGTGCAATCATCACAAACCCCATTAATTGTGCAAATCGATCCATTATTTTCCCAGCCTCTTTAAATAAGAAAATACCTACCGCAATTGCACCACTGATGATAGCTCCTACTTCGGGTTCAAGCCCAGTTAAAATATTTAAACCGAGACCAGCGCCACCAACGTTTCCTATGTTAAAAGCTAATCCTCCCATCACTATCAGAACAGCAAGGAAATAACCTGCGCCTGGTAGTACTTGATTAGCAATATCTTGAGCTTTCTTTTCTGAAACGGCAACGATTCGCCAAATATTAAGTTGAGCTCCAATATCTAATAGAATGGAAAGTAGAATAACAAAGCCGAAACTGGCTAATAACGATTGAGTAAAGGTGGCAGTTTGTGTGAGAAATCCCGGTCCGATAGCAGAGGTTGCCATTAAAAAAGCGGCACCGAGTAATGCGCTACGATTTTTTATCATAGGTACTCCTTTTTATATGATTAAATTAATTAGGGGTTAAATGAATTTGGTGTTCAATTAATGCCTTACGAATTTTTTCAGCAAATAAAATTGCGTGTTCTCCATCTCCGTGTAAACAGATACTGTCCGCTTGGATAGAAACATCTTTCCCATCAACAGTTTTCACCGAACCTTGTAAGACCATTTGTAGAACTTGGCTAATTGCTTCGTCATCATTATCTACTAATGCATTTGCTTGAGAACGTGGTACTAAGGAACCGTCAGCTAAATAATGACGATCTGCAAACACTTCTGAAATAATGCCCAAGCCGTGCTGCTGTGCGACTTTTAACATTAAACTGCCGGATAAACCCATCAGTTTAAGTGAAGGATCAAATTGCTTAATCGTTAGCGCAATTAATGTTGCCAACGATTCATCTTTAGCTGCTTGATTGTATAACGCACCGTGAGGCTTAACATAGGATAGTGAAACACCTTCGGCATCACATAAGGCTTTGACGGCACCGAGTTGGTATAGCAAACAGGCTTTTAGCTCTTCATCGGGTAACTGCATATTGGTGCGTCCAAAATTTTCTCTATCCGGAAAACTGGGATGTGCACCGATACGCACATTGTTTTCTTTAGCCCATCGAATTGCTTTATGCATTTCATTAAAATCACCGGCGTGTAGTCCGCAGGCAATATTAGCGGAAGTGACTAACTGCAATAAGTGTTGATCGTTACTACAGCCTTCGGCGAGATCAACATTCAAATCAACGTGTTTCATTTATAACTCTCCGTATATTGTTGAGATAATTCTGATTTTTTTGATAAATTTCTAATGCGTATTGTCGTGAAGTTAATTGGAAATAGATCTCGCTACCAAAAGGGTTTTGAGCTAAACGTCCAAGATCAGCTTGAATAACACAACCCAATTTAGGGTAACCTCCGGTAGTTTGTGTATCTGCCATTAAAATTATCGGTTGACCGTCCGGTGGTACTTGTATTGTCCCCATTGGTGCGGCATAAGAAAGCATTTCGAGTGTACTTTTTAATTTCAAAGGTTGTTCGCCGTAGAAACGGTAGCCCATACGGTTACTGTTTGCTGCTAATTTCCACGCTTGTTCTGTAAAACTTTGCTGACTTTCTGTGGTAAAAGAATCAAATTCAGAGGAAGTAATCACATAAATATGGTTAGTAAAAGAAATAGGCTCGATACCGATAGATGATAATGTTTGGTCGCGTTTTACCGTAGGAATATGATCACCTGCTTTTAATAAACGACCGCAATAACCGCCAAAAGCTGCCTTGATATCTGTACTGTAAGAATCCAATACTTTAGGTACTAAAAAACCACCAGCGACACAGAGATAAGCATAATTTCCTTGTGTGATACGTTTAATTGTTAAGCGTTGTCTAGCTTTGGCAGTATAACGCCAATAGGAGTAGATTGGTGTATCATCAAGATTAGCTTCACATAATGCACCAGTGATACAAAATGGGGTATCGCAATCGAAAGTAATGCTTAATCCCCCTAGTGTAATTTCAATTGCAGGAGTATTTTCTTCATTATGTAATAAAATATTTCCTGCTTGTAATGCAAGTGTATCCATTGCGCCTGCGTGACCAATCCCGAAATTGCGATATCCGAAACGTCCTAAATCTTGAATGTGAGCAAATGCATTGATATTTTCAATATAAATCATAGTTGAATACTCTCTGCGATAAAACGAACATTATCACCAGCTTGCAATAGAACCGGGGGAGTTTGTTGAATATCAAAAAGTGGCATTTCTGTTCTACCGATAAGTTGCCAACCTCCCGGTGAAGTAAATGGGTAAACTCCGGTTTGACTACCACCGATGCCAACTGAACCAGCAGGTACTTTGGTGCGAGGTTGGCTACGTCTTGGTGTATGTAAATTTTTCGGTAGACCACCTAAATAGGGAAATCCTGGTTGGAATCCCATCATAAATACGGTGTAGGTAGATGTGGTGTGGCGATGAATAATCTCTTTGGTGGTAGTTTGATGAAATTGGGCAACAGTAAAAAGATCCTCACCAAACTCTCCACCGTAATGAACTGGAATTTCGATTAATCGTGGTTGATGCTGAAATTGTTGCCGTTCTGATTGTTGCCATAACTGCTTCAGTTTTTTCTCTAATGCCGTTATATCAGTATCAATATGATAATAGATAGTGAAATTATTCATACCGACAACGACTTCTTCTACATCAGTGAAATGACGTGCGGAATCAGCCATAAACCAAATTCTTTGTTGTTTACTTAATTCTGCCGGAGGCGGTAATAAGACAAGTAATGAATGTTCGCTAGTATAGGAAAATGTAATCATTAGTGATAACTCCCGTTAAAAAACAGTTAAGTTTTTAAAGGTAATTGCAACAGCTGTCAAATAAAAAAAGAGAATCTAGAGTAGCAAAAATCAGAAATGTGATCTTACTCTCAAATTGGTAAATACATTTTGATAAAAATAAAAAAATTGGAGCGGGAAACGAGGCTCGAACTCGCGACCCCGACCTTGGCAAGGTCGTGCTCTACCAACTGAGCTATTCCCGCATTATAGAAAAATAGGAGGAAAAATGGAGCGGGAAACGAGGCTCGAACTCGCGACCCCGACCTTGGCAAGGTCGTGCTCTACCAACTGAGCTATTCCCGCATAACGGTAGTGCATTATACGAATATTTTTCGTCAGTGCAACTACCGAACAAGAAAATCTGATGATTTATCAAGCAGTCGATTAATCAAGATTGATAAAGTGTTGGCGATAGTACGCTAATTCAGCAATAGATTCGCGAATATCATCCAATGCTAAATGTGAATTTTTCTTTTTAAAGCCCGATAAAATTTCCGGTTTCCAACGGGCAGCCAATTCTTTCAATGTACTAACATCAAGATAGCGATAATGAAAATAATCGGCTAAGTCGGGCATATAGTTAAAAATGAAACGTTTATCTTGTGCAACGCTGTTACCGCAAATTGGTGAAGCTCCTTTGGGTACCCATTTTTTCAGAAAATCAATAGTTTGTAATTCAGCTGCACGTTCTGTTAATTTACTTTGTCGAACTCGCTCAATTAAGCCGTTTGCATTATGTGTTTTTTGGCACCATTCATTCATTCCAGCCAAAACTTTATCATCTTGTTTGATTGCTAATACTGGGCCTTCTGCAAGAATATTCAAGTTTTTATCAGTAATAATAGTAGCTATTTCAATGATCCTGTCTTTATTAGGATCAAGTCCTGTCATTTCTAAATCAATCCAGATGAGATTTTGTTTATCTAATTGCATATATCGGGTATCCTTTATTCTAATTTTGTGCAACATTTTACGCTATTTTTATAAAAACGATAAGGAGCGAAATTGAGTAAACGTAAGCTGACGTACAATCAACAACGGCGAATAGCCTCTAATCAGCATAGAAATTTGCATAAACATCAACAACAATTAAAACAGCAAGATGCTTGGAGTGAGGATATGTTGGGGGCGGTGGAAGAGGGTGTTGTTGTGACACGTTATTCGCAACACGCTGATGTAGAAAATATCCAAGGAGAAAAGTTTCGCTGTAATTTACGTCGAACGTTGGCTGATATTGTGGTCGGTGATCGAGTTATTTGGCGCAAAGGCTTACAGGAAATGGATGGTATTAGCGGTGTGATTGAAGCAAAACACCCACGCCAAAGTGAGTTGACTCGTCCGGATTATTACGATGGCTTAAAGGTTATTGCCGCCAATATTGATCAAATCGCTATCGTTTCAGCTATTATGCCAAAATTGTCATTAAATATTATTGACCGCTATTTAGTGATTTGTGAAAAGGCAAATATTACACCTATTATCATCGTTAATAAGGTGGATTTGTTAGATGATGAACAACGTGACAAAGTAAAAAATTTACTGATGATTTATCAGAAAATAGGCTATCAAACCTTAATGTTGTCCACTTTAACGGGCGAAGGGATGAATGAACTGACAACATTATTATCGCAGGGAAACTCTATTTTTGTTGGGCAATCAGGTGTTGGAAAGTCCAGCTTGGTGAATGCTATTCTCCCAGAAATTAAAACGGAAGTGGGGGAAGTCAGTGAATCTTCTGGTTTAGGACAGCATACGACGACAGCATCAACGCTTTACCATTTACCACAAGGTGGCAATTTGATCGATTCACCCGGTATTCGTGAATTCGGGTTGTGGCATTTAGAAACTGATGATATTACTCGTGGTTATCGAGAATTTTTACCTTATTTGGGGACTTGTAAGTTTAAAGACTGTAAACATCTTCAAGATCCGGGATGCTCAATAAGAGAGGCGGTAGAAGAAGGCGTGATTGATCCTATCCGTTTGGAAAATTATCACCGTTTAATTGCAGCTAAAAATGAAACAAAATCCCAACGACATTTTAGTAGCGCTAAGATGAGAAAAGAAAAAAGTATTTGATTTCTGTTTAAATATTCGGCAACTGGGTTATTTTTTCTTAAAATTATTTAATAAAAATACGTAATTTTGTGCGGTAACGCAAATTTTCGAGGATTTATACTTGATTCTTAGCGAAGAATGTCGATACTAGCGATGACATTTATTTTATAAAATAAAATAAATATTGAAAAAATGTTGCTATTCTACATTTTGCGTTGCAGTTAAACGATAAAGTGTAGTTATTTTTTATTTAACCATCTATGAGATTTAAGGAGAGAAAAATGTATTCTCAAGAAATTACCATCACTGCGCCAAATGGTTTACACACTCGTCCAGCTGCTCAATTTGTAAAAGAAGCCAAAGGTTTCTCATCAGATATTACCGTGACTTCAGGCGGTAAAAGTGCAAGTGCAAAGAGTTTGTTTAAATTACAAACCTTAGGGTTAACTCAAGGTACTACAATCACTATCTCTGCAGAAGGTGAAGATGAAGTTGCGGCGGTTGATCATCTTGTCGCATTAATTCCGACTTTAGAATAATTTATTCCGAAGTTATCATTCTGTTCTATTTAGTGATTTTAAAGAAGGTTATATTATGATTTCAGGTATTTTAGCTTCCCCAGGCATTGTTTTTGGTAAAGCCTTAGTATTGAAAGAGGAACAAATTGTTCTTGATAAACGTAAAATTTCCGATGATGAAGTGGAAAGCGAAGTTGCTCGATTCTACAGAGGTAGAGAAGCGGCGGTAGCACAGTTAACTGCAATCAAGGAAAAGGCACGTCAAACTTTAGGTGAAGAAAAAGAAGCCATTTTTGAAGGTCATTTAATGATCTTGGAAGATGAGGAGTTGGAAGAAGAAATCATAGCTTATTTAAAAGAACATAAAGTAACAGCGGATGTTGCGGCTTCTGTCATTATTGATCAGCAAGTCGCAATGCTTTCTGATATTGATGATGAATATCTTAAAGAGCGTGCCGGAGATATTCGTGATATTGGAAATCGTTTATTGAAAAATATTTTAGGTATGAACATTATAGATTTGGGTGAAATTTCGGAAGAATCTATTTTAGTAGCATATGATCTTACTCCATCAGAAACTGCACAGCTTAATTTAGATAAAGTGCTTGGTTTTATTACTGATATTGGAGGAAGAACATCCCATACCTCTATTATGGCACGTTCTTTAGAATTACCTGCAATTGTTGGTACAAATGATGTTACTTCACGCATTAATACCGGTGATTATGTTGTACTTGATGCAATTAATAATGCTGTTTATGTTAATCCTACAGAAGAAGAAATAAGCCATTTACGAGCATTAGAACAAAAATATAAAGAAGAAAAAGCGGAATTAATTAAATTAAAAGATTTGCCAGCAGTTACGTTAGATGGTCGTCAAGTTGATGTTTGTGCCAATATTGGGACAATTCGTGATATTGATGGAGCAGAACGTAATGGTGCGGAAGGTGTTGGTTTATATCGTACAGAATTTTTATTTATGGATCGTGATCAGCTACCAAGCGAAGAAGAGCAATTCCAAGCATATAAAGCGGTAGTGGAAGCGATGAAAAACCGTTTAGTTATTTTACGTACAATGGATATTGGTGGCGATAAAGATTTGCCTTATATGAATTTGCCGAAAGAGATGAACCCTTTCTTAGGTTGGCGCGCTATCCGTATTGCGTTGGATCGTCGAGAAATTTTAATTGCTCAGTTAAGAGCGGTTTTACGTGCTTCAGCATTTGGTAAATTAGCTGTAATGTTTCCAATGATCATTTCCGTTGAGGAAGTGCGGGAATTGAAAGCGGTATTGGAAACATTAAAACAACAGTTACGTGAAGAAGGTAAAGATTTTGATGAGAATATTCAAGTTGGCGTAATGGTTGAAACACCGTCAGCAGCTGTTAATGCTAAATTCTTAGCGAAAGAAGTTGATTTCTTTAGTATCGGAACAAATGACTTAACACAATATACATTGGCAGTGGATCGTGGTAATGAATTGATTTCTCATCTTTATAATCCATTGACACCTTCAGTATTATCATTAATCAAACAAGTAATTGATGCTTCACACGCTGAGGGGAAATGGACAGGAATGTGTGGTGAATTAGCTGGGGATGAAAAAGCAACCATACTATTGCTTGGTATGGGCTTGGATGAGTTCAGTATGAGTGCAATTTCTGTGCCGAAAATTAAGAAATTAATCCGTAATGTAAATTATCAGGATGCACAGGATCTTGCAAAAGAAGTTTTACAGCAGCCTACAGCAGAAGATATTGAACAACTTATTTCTAATTTTTTAGCTGAAAAAGCATTAAATTAGATACAAATATAAAATTTTCCGCTAATATTAAGCACAGCTTGAGCTTAGAAATGATTCTGATAAGGAGAAGAAAATGGGTTTATTCGATAAACTATTCGGTTCTAAAGAAAATAAATCTGTTGAAGTGCAGATTTATGCACCGTTAACAGGTGAAATTGTTAATATTGAAGATGTTCCAGATGTTGTATTTTCTGAGAAAATCGTAGGCGATGGAGTTGCAATTCGTCCTACCGGCAATAAAATTGTAGCACCGGTTGATGGTGTTATCGGTAAGATTTTTGAAACTAATCACGCTTTCTCAATGGAGTCAAAAGAAGGTGTTGAATTATTTGTCCACTTTGGTATTGATACGGTAGAACTAAAAGGTGAAGGTTTTAATCGTGTTGCACAAGAAGGACAAACTGTGAAACGTGGTGATACAGTAATCGAATTAGATCTTGAATTATTGGAAGCAAAGGCAAAATCAGTATTAACTCCAATTGTTATCTCTAATATGGATGAAGTGACACATATGGAGAAAAAATCTGGTGAAGCAGTTGCCGGAGAATCTGTTGTATTAGTAATTAGAAAATAATTGCTGTCATCATCAAAGATTAAAAACCACATTGTTTTAGACAATGTGGTTTTTGTTTTTAGGTTTATGCCCAATATTTTTTCTTAGATGTTTTACCGATACCCGGATTGAAACTATTTGTCGGATCTAACTGTTGATAGAATTTTTTCAAAGTCGGTTTGGCATGATAAAGATGCCCAACGTTGTGTTCTGCCGGATATTGCGCACCGCGTTGATCCAGTAATACCAACATTTCTTCTTCTAGCTGCTGAGTATCCACACCTTTTTTAATGATGTAATCCTGATGGAAAACGTGGCACATAAAGTGTCCATAATAGAGTTTATGGATACATTTTTGATTAATGTTGTCCGGTAAGGTTTCAAACCATTCTCTGTCATTACGGCGTAAAGCAACATCCAGTGCGACAATATCTTCCACCTGTTGGTGGTGAATAATGCGATAACGTACCGCTGCGCCGGCAACTGCAAAACGGTGTAGCATTGCTGCTTGCGCCTCTTGTGGATTGCATTCAAAAAATGCACCACCCTTATTCGAGAAATAGTCTTGTAAAAAGTTTCTGGCTTCATTAATACCGTTATTTGCCATTTTTAAAATCAAATGATGTTCATATTGATCACGATAATCACGCAGTTTTTGCGGTAAATGTTGTGGTAATAGATGGCTTGCAAGTTGCATTAATTTATCGGAGATATTTTCCGGTAAAAACGGGATTTTGTGACAAAAACGATCAACATTATTCTTTAATTTAAATAATTTAGGTAAGTTGTTAGTGCCAAGAATTTTAATTGCCCAGAATGTGTCTTTGCCATAGATTGCTGCAACATCAAATGCCTCGCGATGAATATATTCACCTGAAATTGGCAACTGTTTAAATTCAGCTAAAATGGTGCGACGAATATCATTTAGTTCGTGAATATCATTAGTACCGATATAGAAAACCTGTGTATTTTTTTCTAATGGGAAAGTATCTACCCGAACCGCGAAAACCATCAATTTACCGGCGCAGCCGGAGGCCTCATATAAACGGTTAGGATCGGCATTAAAGCGTGCCGGCGTGTCTTCATCAACTTGACGTACGTGATCGCAATAGTAGTGATCGTGTCCGACACCGACATCATTATGAATATCTTGCTCTGTATAATCTTGATTTTCTAAACGGGTTAAAATTTCTTCAGGTGAAGAGCCTAAATCAACGCCTAGATGGTTGACCAATTTTAATTCTCCTTGCTGATCAATTTGTGCAAAGAGCGCCATTTGTGTATAAGCCGGCCCACGCTGAACCAAAGAACCGCCGGAATTATTGCAAATACCGCCTAATACAGATGCGCCTAAACAGGACGAACCAATCACGGAGTGTGCCTCTCTGCCGTGTTTAGCTAACTTTTGTTCCAACTTAAATAAGGTGCTTCCCGGTAAGCAGATTGCTTGTTCTGCATTGTTAATCGTTTGGATTTTGTCTAAACGCATCGTGTTGACGATCACAATATCTCTATCGTAATCATTGCCGTCCGGTGTAGAGCCGCCGGTTAATCCGGTATTGGTAGCTTGTGTTATCACAATCACATCGGCAGCAACACAGGCTTGTAAAATTTTCCACTGTTCCAACAGTGATCCCGGCAACGCAACGGCGATCGCTTTGCCCTCTCCAAAACGGAAACCTTGTCGATAAGGTAAGGTTTTGGCTTCATCGGTAAGTAGGTATGGTTTGCCAACGATCTGTTGCAGTTGTTGAATGAGAGATTGTTTATTGTTCATAAAACACTCCTTTGTTTATCAGTAGGAAAAATAAATTTTAGAAATGTTAAATTTGTTAAATATTAGTGATTATAGTGCCACTAAGGCATAATGGCTATCTTTTTTGAAGCAGGAAAAAACATTTTACAAGTTAGTAAAATGCACTGAAAAATAGCAACAAAACACAATATATTGTGTTTGCATTATGAAAAATATCTATATATAGTATCTCCCGATTTTAAAAAAGGAGATTGCTATGCTCACTTATACCTCTCAACAACAACTTAATTCTGTAAATTATCAAGATCTCTCTGTTTTACCGATTGTGATTAAACGTGATGGATCTAAAGCGCAGTTTGATGCTCAATTTATTTTAAATGCGATGAAAAAGGCAGCACAGGCGGTCAATATTGAGGATGACGGCTATTTTGAACAACTCAGTCAGGAAATCAGTTTTGAAATTCTGAACGGGGTGAATCAACAGATTGATATTGCTGATATTCAACAGGTGGTCGAAAACCATTTAATGCAAAGCCGGTATCCTCAAGTAGCGCGTGCTTATATTGAATATCGCCACGATAGAGATAAAGAGCGTGAAAAACGCAGCCAATTAACGCAAGAAATTGAAGGGCTGATTGAACAAAATAATGTGCTGCTAATGAATGAAAATGCCAATAAAGATGCGAAAGTGATTCCGACACAACGAGATTTATTGGCAGGCATTGTTGCACGTCATTATGCGAAAAGTTATTTGTTGCCGAAAGAGGTGGTTCAGGCACACGAACGTGGCGAAATTCACTATCACGATTTGGATTATTCCCCATTTTTCCCAATGTTTAACTGTATGTTGGTTGATTTGCAGGGAATGTTGACCAATGGTTTTAAAATGGGCAATGCTGAAATTGAGCCGCCAAAATCGATTACAACTGCAACGGCGGTAACCGCTCAAATTATTGCTCAAGTGGCGAGCCATATTTATGGTGGAACAACCATTGATCGCTTGGACGAAGTGTTAGCGCCTTATGTTGAAAAAAGTTACCAAAAACATCTGCATAATGCAGAAGTGTGGCATATTCCTGATCGGGAGGGGTATGCAAAAGCTTTAATCGAAAAAGAGTGCTTTGATGCATTTCAATCTTTGGAGTATGAAGTCAATACGTTGCATACCGCTAATGGACAAACTCCATTTGTTACCTTCGGTTTTGGGCTGGGGACAAGTTGGCAGGCAAAATTAATTCAACGTTCGATTTTGCAGAATCGTATTGTAGGCTTAGGCAAAAACCATAAAACCGCTGTATTTCCTAAATTAGTGTTTACGATTAAACGTGGTTTAAATCAGCAGCCACAAGATCCGAATTATGATATTAAACGGTTGGCATTGGAATGTGCGTCTAAAAGAATGTATCCGGATATTCTTAATTATGATCAGGTGGTGAAAGTGACAGGTTCATTTAAAGCACCGATGGGCTGTCGTAGTTTCTTAGGGCGTTATGTTGAGAATGGTAAGGAAATTCACGCCGGACGTAATAATCTTGGTGTGGTGAGCATTAATTTACCGCGTATTGCGTTGGAGGCTCAACACGATGAACAACGTTTTTATCATATTTTAGATCAGCGTTTAGCGATTGCTAAACAAGCCTTATTAACCCGAATTGCACGCTTGGAACAAACCAAGGCAAGAGTAGCACCGATTCTCTATATGGAGGGCGCTTGCGGAGTGAGATTGAAAGCAGATGACAATGTTGCAGACATCTTTAAGCAGGGCAGAGCTTCAATTTCACTCGGTTATATCGGTATTCACGAAACGATCAATGCGTTATATGGACAAGGTCATATTTTTGATTCTGACAAATTACGGGAAAAAGGTGTGGCAATTGTGCGTTATCTCAGCGAAGCAACCAAAAAATGGCAGGCGGAAACCGGCTATGCTTTCAGTTTATATTCAACACCAAGTGAGAGCCTGTGTGATCGTTTTTGTCGTTTGGACAGCAAGCAGTTCGGCGTTGTTGAAGGGGTAACCGACAAAGGTTATTACACCAACAGCTTCCATTTGGATGTTGAGAAAAAAGTGAATCCTTACGATAAATTGGATTTTGAAATGGTGTATCCGCCTTTAGCGAGCGGCGGTTTTATCTGCTATGGAGAGTATCCTAATTTGCAACATAACCTAAAAGCTTTGGAGGATGTCTGGGATTATAGTTATGACCGAGTGCCTTATTATGGTACTAATACGCCGATCGATGAGTGTTATCAGTGTGGATTTACCGGTGAATTTGAGTGTACCAGTAAAGGCTTTGTTTGTCCGAAATGCGGTAATCACGATAGTGCTAAAGTGTCGGTTATTCGCCGGGTGTGCGGTTATTTGGGCAGTCCGGATGCCAGACCTTTTAATCCTGGAAAACAGGAAGAGGTAAAAAGACGGGTTAAACATTTATAAGGCTTGAAAATGAATTATCTACAATATTATCCGGTTGATGTCGTTAACGGTGAAGGAACACGCTGCACGCTGTTCGTTGCCGGTTGTACTCACCAGTGTCGAGGCTGTTATAACCAAAAAAGTTGGTCGTTTGATGCCGGTGTGCCTTTTACCGATGCTATGGAAGAACAGATTATTCGGGATTTACAGGATACACGTATTCGTCGTCAGGGGCTATCGCTCTCCGGCGGCGATCCGCTACATCCGCGAAATGTTGAAAGACTGTTGCCATTAGTGAAACGCATTAAAACGGAGTGCAAAGGCAAAGATATTTGGTGCTGGACAGGGTATCGTTTAGCGGAATTAAATCAACAACAGCGAGAAATGTTACAGTATATTGATGTTTTGATTGATGGTAAGTTCATACAAGAGCAGGCAGATCCAAGTCTGGTTTGGCGTGGTTCTGCTAATCAGGTTATCTACCGCTTTAACATTTAGATTACTTTTTAGGCTAAAATTTATAACTATTTTTAGTTATAACTGCTAAAAATTTAATCATATAAAGCGGATTGTTGTGATATTAATCACATCTTTACAGAAATTTTTAACAATAAGTTAAGGCTTTTGCTAGAATTTGTCCGTTTTGAACAACTATTGTTAAAGGTGAAATTATGTTGTGGTTCATTATTGCAGTTGCTTTATTAATAGCTGGCTATTTTATTTATGGATCTATCGTAGAGAAAGTTTTTAAGATTAATCCTAAACGTGAAACGCCAGCACATTTAATGGCAGATGGTGTTGACTATGTTCCTATGTCTAAAGGCAAAATTTGGTTAATTCAATTATTAAATATTGCAGGGACTGGGCCAATTTTTGGACCAATACTTGGTGCATTATACGGGCCAGTAGCAATGTTATGGATTGTTTTTGGTTGTATTTTTGCTGGAGCAGTACACGATTATTTTAGTGGTATGTTGAGTGTGCGTAATGGTGGTGCTTCCGTGCCTAATTTAGCCGGTAAATATTTAGGACAACCAGCCAAACATTTTATGAATATTTTGGCACTGCTATTGTTGGTATTAGTTGGGGTAGTATTTGTTACTTCACCTGCTAATTTATTGACTAACCTTACAGTTAATGAATTACCACGTTTCTTTGATGTTTCTTTTGATAAAAGTTCAACTTTAGCTATTTGGACATTAATTATTTTTGCCTACTATATTGTAGCCACACTTGTGCCGGTAGATAAAATTATTGGTCGAATCTACCCATTATTCGGTGCTTTATTGTTATTTATGTCTGCAGGAATGTTCATTGCATTATTAGTTGAAGGCAAACCTTTGTTCCATTCCTTTGGCGGAGATATATCATTAACGGATTTCTTTAAAAATCTTAATCCATCAGGTTTACCACTTTGGCCATTATTATTTGTAACTATTGCTTGCGGTGCAGTTTCAGGTTTCCACGCTACACAATCACCATTAATGGCGCGTTGTATGGAAAACGAAAAAGAAGGAAGGTTTGTATTCTATGGTGCGATGATCGGTGAGGGTATTATTGCTCTTATTTGGTGTGCAGTAGGTTTAACTTTCTATGATAGCCCTGAATTAATGAATGAAGCGATTAAAGCTGGAACACCGGCACAAGTAGTTTATGAATCAGCAACAACTATGCTAGGTATGTTTGGTGGTTTCTTAGCAGTACTTGGTGTGGTAGTGTTGCCAATTACTTCTGGGGATACTTCATTCCGTGCAGCTCGATTAATTATCGCTGAATTTTTCAAAATTGATCAGCGCCATTTAGTTAAACGATTAATTATTGCTATTCCATTATTCGTTATAGGATTCATTATCTCTAAAGTAGATTTCCAAGTGATTTGGCGTTATTTTGGTTGGGCAAACCAAACTACGGCAATGGTGATGTTATGGACAGCTGGGGCATATCTCTATCGTTATAAGAAATTTCATTGGATTTGTACTATACCGGCTATATTTATGACAATGGTTTCGGCAACTTATTTAGCATATGCGAAAATTGGCTTTGGCTTAGATTATACTGTGGCAGTATGGTTAGGTGTTGCTATGACAGTAATAGCTGTTGTTGCTTTCTTCTTGTTATTAAAACCAATTGCTAATGGAGATCCCGATTCAGAGGTTACCTCTGCTTAATTATTGATTTTAATTAATTGATTATGCAAAATAGCCATCTACTTTTATAGATGGCTATTTTTGTTATGAAAACATTCATTTACCTACATTTATTTAGTGCTTGGTTAAGTTTAATTCTGTTCGTGATTCGTGGAGGCTTGCAATTACAAGCAAAAGATTGGCGTCAATATAAATTGTTACGTGTTTTACCGCATATTATTGATACTGTTTTGCTATTGAGTGGTCTTTCTTTTCTACTCTTTTTTCAATTTCCATTAATGAATTGGTTAATAATTAAATTTATTGCTTTGGTGTTATATATTATTTTGGCAGCAAAAGCATTTAAACGACAAAATCCACAAAATAAATTCATTTTACCTGCATTAATTAGTTTTATTGTCGCGATGTTATTAGGCTATTTCCATTAATATTATGCCGTTTTTTGATACACATACGCATTTGGATTATTTGGCACAAGAGCTGAATCAATCATTATCTCATCTGGTAGCGGAAGCAAAAGCTCATCAGGTTGAGAAAATGTTGGTTGTTGGTATTAATCGACAGAGTATTGATTATTTACCGAATTGGCTTAGCGATCAACCTAACCTCTATTATGGTGTGGGATTGCATCCTCTTTTTATTGCCTCACATAAGAGTCAAGATTTGGATTATCTTGAACAGCACTTGGCACAGCAAAATAACCAATGTATTGCGGTGGCGGAAATTGGCTTGGATCGTTATCCGGCAGACATTATCACGGAGCAAATGTGGCAGAAACAGTGCGAATTTTTTGATGCACAATTAAGTTTGGCAAACCGTTACCATTTGCCGGTGAATCTACATTCTCGCCGCGCACACGATCAGCTCTATACCTTTTTAAAGCGACATCAATTGCCGAAAGCCGGTATTGTTCACGGTTTTTCCGGCAGCTATGAACAGGCGAAACGATTTGTGGATCTCGGTTATAAAATTGGTGTTGGCGGTACTATTACTTATCCACGTGCGAATAAAACTCGGCAGGCGATTGCCCGTTTGCCGTTATCTGCTTTGGTGCTTGAAACTGATAGTCCGGATATGCCAATAATGGGCTGGCAAGGGCAGCCTAATCATCCGGCACGTTTACCGCTTATTTTTGCAGAATTATGCAAATTAAGATCGGAAAATCAGGAGAATATTGCAGAACAGCTCTGGCA
The DNA here is from genome assembly GCF_001678575.1 of Gallibacterium genomosp. 1. Taxonomy (NCBI): domain Bacteria; kingdom Pseudomonadati; phylum Pseudomonadota; class Gammaproteobacteria; order Pasteurellales; family Pasteurellaceae; genus Gallibacterium; species Gallibacterium genomosp. 1. The sequence goes on along the minus strand of NZ_JTJP01000002.1, from coordinate 47,273 downwards.
AAGCAGTGTGCAGTTACTGTTGTCGGAAAAGCAGAGTTAAGCATGATGAGCTAAATTGTTATTTATAGCTGAAGTCATTACAATAAACGGATTTTCTATCGATTAAGGAATTACTATGTCAGATATTGACCAATCATTAAATTGGAAATCCACATCATCCATTCAGAACCTGTTAAAACGCGCCAAAATTATTGCTGATATTCGACAATTTTTTGTTGATCGTGGTTTATTGGAAGTTGAAACTCCAATTTTAAGCGAGTTTTCGGTGACAGATGTTCATCTTTCTACCTTCCAAACAGAATTTACACCGCCTTTTGATCAGAAAAAAACGCTGCATTTAATTACCAGCCCGGAATACCATATGAAACGCTTATTGGCAGAGGGTAGCGGTCCGATTTTCCAAATCTGCAAAGTGTTTAGGAATGAAGAGGCGGGAAAACGCCATAATCCGGAATTTACGATGTTGGAGTGGTACCGTCCTTTTTTTGATATGTATCGCTTAATCAATGAAGTGGATGATTTATTGCAACAAATTTTAGATTGTCCGCCGGTGGAATCTTTGAGCTATCAGTTTGTGTTTCAGGAATATGTCGGCGTTGATCCATTATCAGCCAGCAAAGCGGAGCTGGTAGAAAAGGCAAAGGCTCAGGGGTTGGTCAATGCGGATATGGAAGGAAGAGATACATTGTTGCAATATCTCTTCAGTGAAGTCGTGGAAAAAAATATCGGACAGGAACGCCCTATTGCGGTGTATCATTTCCCTTCAGCACAGGCGGCATTGGCACAAATCAGTTCGGAAGATCATCGTGTAGCGGAGCGTTTTGAGTTCTATTATAAAGGTTTGGAGTTAGCGAATGGTTTTCACGAATTGACAGATGCAAACGAACAAATGCACCGTTTTGAACAAGATAATCTGTTGCGTGAAAAATTGCATTTGCCGCCGCAACAAATGGATAGCCGTTTTCTGGCAGCATTGAAATCTGGAATGCCATCTTGTTCCGGTGTAGCATTGGGGGTGGATCGCTTATTAATGATTGCGTTATCGACAAACAATATTGAAGATGTCATCTCTTTTTCAATAAAAAATGCATAATAGATGGAGGCAAAATGAGAACACTTTTTTTAATGTTGAGTGTATTGCAGGGATTAAATGCTTGCTCTTCACAGATGAAGTCACCGTTGCGTAGCAATCAACCGGTGATTAATATTGAAGCTGTGTTGGCACCTTCATTGCAGGTGTCAGCCAATTCATCACAGCTCGAGATAAAAAATAGAGCTGATGAGTTGATTAAAGCTGCTTTCTTGCTGACTTGGTATGACAAAAATGGTGTTACTCAGCGTGCTAACTGGCAACAGGAAGAGCAGTGGAATGTGTTAACTTTAGCAGCACAACAACAAAAAACGATCCAGTTACAAAAGCCGAATGAAAACAGTGTGAATTACCGTGTCTATTTTAAAGCCAATTAGATAAGAAAAATGAATTTACAAACACAGGGAATAACACAAGGCAGTGAAATTGTCATCATTGATGGGATTCGTTATGTCGCTCGTTATCAAACTCCTGAATTGTTGCTGCTTGGTGTAGATCGTGAACGAGAGGCTGCCGTTTTAAACTATTTGGCTTCTGTTGATAATAAGGCAATTATTTCCCCCACAATCATAGAACAACATTCATATCAACTGGTTGTGAGCTATATTTGGGGGAAAACGGCAAAAAAATGGACGAAGCCTTTGTTAAAAAAGGTCGCAGTGGCATTAAAACAGTTACAACAGCAAACGGTTTTTGCAGCGTTGGGTGAAATTAATGTTATTGAACGTTGTACAGAGTTAGCTAAATATGCACCGAATTTAATTGCTCCATCAATACGACCAGACTTAACAGGGGTGAAAACGTTGTGCCATTTTGATTTACATCTCGGTAATATTGTAAGAGACGGTCAAAAGTTAGCTTTTATTGATTGGGAGTATGCCGGTTCTGCTCATCCGTTTTGGGAGCTGGCGTTATTTTTGCAAGCTAATCGTTTAACTACAAGGCAAGAAAATTATTTTTTAAAACATTATTTTATCAATCATCCATTGGTCTCATTTCAGCAGTGGCAAGCACAAAAAAAGGCTTGTTTGCAATGGGCAGATTATTTGATCTCACTGTGGCTTATTTGTCATCAACAATTGAATTGAAGGTGTTATGTCTAAATTAATCATTGATTTACAAGGTAAATCAGTAGATGCGGAAGAGATTGAAATTCTTAATCATCCGCTAATTGCTGGCATTATTCTGTTTTCGCGTAACTTTGAAGATATTCAGCAGTTGTTGCATTTAATTAAAACAGTTCGACAAAAAGTAAAACGTCCTCTTCTGATTACGGTTGATCAGGAAGGAGGCAGAGTGCAGCGTTTTCGTAAGGGGTTTACGCAATTACCAGCAATGCAGGCATTTAGTGCATTATTACCGAACGATGAACAACAATATTGGATACAGGAAAGTGCGTGGTTGATGGCATCCGAAATGATCGCAATGGATATTGATTTAAGTTTTGCACCGGTTTTGGATGTTGGACATCAATGTAAAGCAATTGGTGATCGCAGTTTCCATCAAGATTGGCATCAGTTATTGCCGTTAGCGGAATCCTTTTGTGATGGTATGCTACAGGCTGGAATGGCAACAACAGGAAAACATTTTCCGGGGCACGGACACGTTATTGCCGATTCGCATTTGGAAACGCCAAGGGATGAACGCCCTTTTGCCCAGATTCAACAGCAAGATTTGCAACCGTTCCAGCAATTAATTGAAAAACAGAAATTGAATGCAATTATGCCGGCACACGTGATTTATACTCAGGCAGATACACAACCGGCAAGTGGCTCAAGTTTTTGGTTAAAACAGGTGTTAAGACAACAGCTTGGTTTTAAAGGGATTATTTTTTCTGATGATTTAGGAATGAAAGGTGCTGGTGTAATGGGCGGTTTTGTCGAACGGAGCCAACAGGCATTGGCGGCAGGTTGTGATATTTTACTATTATGTAATGAGCGTGCTGGGGTGATTGAAGTGCTGGATCAATTGTCATATCAGCCAACAGAACAAGAAAAAACAGCTTATTTACAATTAACTAAGAAAAAAACGTTTTCTTTATCTCAGTTACAAGCAAGTGAACGTTGGCTTAAAGCACACCATTTTTTATCCTCATTACAACAAAAATGGTTAGAGGTAAAAGGTTGATGCAATGTCTTTATTATGCACAAGGGCAATGCTGCTCTTGCACTTGGCTAGAACAAACCTATCAACAACAAATTAAGCGTAAACAACAGCATTTACAGCAATGCCTATCCGAATTAGTGAGTGAAGAAACAATCTATTTTCCTCCACAGCAATCGACACAACAGGCGATGCGTAATCGGGCAAAAATGGTGGTTAGTGGCGCAGTGGAGAAACCGATATTAGGTATTTTATCCAATCCCAAAGATATGAACAGTGCAACTGATCTCACCGATTGCCCACTTTACCCCTCTGAATTTAAACAGATTTTCGCTCAATTAAAAGATTTTATTGCTAGAGCAGGGCTTGTGCCTTATAACGTGGCGAAGCGTAAAGGTGAGTTAAAATATTTATTGTTGACACAGAGTCAGTTCAATCAACAGTTTATGTTGCGTTTTGTATTGCGTAGTGAAACAAAATTGCCTTTGATTCGTAGAGAATTGCCTGCATTACAACAAAAATTGCCACAGTTAGCCGTGATTAGTGCCAATATTCAACCGCAACATGCGGCTATTTTAGAGGGTGAAACAGAAATTTACTTCACAGAACAACAGGTGTTGGAAGAGCAATTCAATCAGATTTCCCTTTTTATTCGCCCACAGGGCTTTTTTCAAACTAATCCGCAAGTTGCTGCTGCTTTATATCACACTGCTCAGCAATGGGCACAAGCATTGCCGATTAAACAGATTTGGGATTTGTTCTGTGGGGTAGGCGGTTTTGGTTTGCATTGTGCGTTAGCTAGAAAAAAGGTTGAACCGGAAGTGTCATTAGTCGGTATTGAGATTTCAGAATCGGCAATCCGCTCTGCACGTTTAGCAGCTGAAAAAGCTGGATTATATAATGCGATATTTCAGGATCTTGATGCGAGTAAATTTCAAGCACATCAAGGTGATAAACCAGATTTAGTAATTATAAATCCGCCAAGACGAGGTATTGGTGAAAAATTAATACAATATTTAAATGAACTACAACCTCGTTTTTTGCTATATTCCAGTTGTAATGCGGTAACTATGCAACAGGATTTACAACGCTTATCCGGTTATCATTTAAGCAAAGTACAGTTGTTTGATATGTTTCCGCATACAGCACACTATGAAGTGTTAGTGTTATTACAATTAAATAAATAAGTCTCACCGCAGGAGGTAAATATGAAAAAGATAGAGGCAATTATTAAACCATTTAAATTGGATGATGTGCGTGAAGCATTATCAGATCTCGGAATTACCGGTATGACAGTGAGCGAGGTAAAGGGATTTGGTCGACAAAAAGGTCATACCGAGCTTTATCGTGGAGCGGAATATATGGTAGATTTTCTGCCTAAAGTGAAATTGGAAATTGTTGTAGTTGATGAGCAGGTTGAACAGTGCGTTGAGGCGATTATTGATAATGCTCAATCTGGAAAAATCGGTGATGGCAAAATTTTTGTGTATGATGTCGAACGGGTAATTCGTATTCGTACCGGAGAAGAAAACGAGGATGCAATTTAGTGGGAATAATTTATGTCGTATTTGCTTTAGTTGCTGGTGTTGGGCTTGCTTCTCAGGCGGCAATTAATAGTCAGCTCAGTAAAGTGGTTGCCGGTCAGCCGTTAATTGCGGCATTAATCTCTTTTGCTACAGGAACATTGGCATTGTTGTTAGTATGTTTGATTAAAACAAATTTATGGGAAGGCTTGCAAAATCTTGCTGGACAACCGTTTTGGAAATTTATTGGCGGCCCGTTGGGTGCATTGGTTGTCTTTACCACCATTTTTCTTGCTCCTAAAGTCGGTATTACCAATATGCTATTTTTTATCATTATTGGGCAGTTGATTGCGGCGATGATTATTGATCATTTTGGCTTAATTTATATGCCGGTGCGAGAGGTTACTGTCTGGAAAATGATTGGTATGTTGGTGGTAATGGGAGGATTATTGCTATTCTTTTTCGGTGATAAGTGGTTTTCAATAAAAGGATAAATAATGACTCAGTTTAAAGTTGGATTAGTTTCTATTTCAGATCGTGCCTCGCAAGGTGTTTATGAAGATAAAGGATTGCCTTCTTTGCAACAGTGGCTAGAGCAGGCATTAATAGCGCCTTTTACGGTAGAAAAACGTTTGATTCCTGATGAACAGTCGTTAATTGAACAAACATTAAAAGAGTTGGTGGATGAGTGTGGTTGTCATTTAGTGTTGACTACTGGTGGAACAGGGCCAGCAAAGCGAGATGTAACGCCTGATGCAACATTAGCAGTGGCTGATCGAGAAATGCCGGGTTTTGGAGAACAAATGCGACAGATTAGTTTGCAATTTGTGCCAACCGCTATTCTTTCGCGTCAAGTGGGGGTGATCCGTAAAGAAAGTTTAATTCTTAACCTGCCAGGGCAGCCAAAAGCAATTAAAGAAACGTTGGAAGGATTGAAAGATGAAAACGGTAAAGTGATTGTGAAAGGTATTTTTGCTGCTGTACCTTATTGTTTGGAGTTATTAAGCGGTATTTATATTGATACTCATAAAACAATTGTTGATAGTTTTAGACCAAAGAAAAAGTAGAGCAAAAAGTCGAAAATGAAAATGGTTGCTGGTAAGTTAAAAAATAAACAGCAACCATTTATTTATACTAATTATTTATTTTGATTTTTTTCTTCACAATTTTTAATGTCGGCACATTTACCATAGAGATATAGACTGTGTGAAAGTAATTTTATTCCGTTCTGCTCACTGATCTCTTTTTGTCTTCTCTCAATAAGATCATCATTAAATTCAAACACTTTGCCACAATCCATACAAATAATATGATCGTGGTGTTCCTGCGGTGCAAGCTCAAATACAGATTTATTTCCTTCAAAATTATGGCGAATAAGAATGTTGGCTTCGTCGAATTGATTTAAAACGCGGTATACGGTTGCTAATCCAATTTCTTCATCTTCTTCAAGCAACCATTTATAAACATCTTCAGCTGAGAAATGTTGTACCGGAGTACGTTGCATTAATGAGAGGATTTTTAAACGTGGTTCAGTAATTTTTAATCCCACTTTTTTTAATAACTTAATGTTTTCGTCTACAATATTTGTTGTCATACTCGCCTCTAATTAAATCAATGTCATAAATTTTTGTATATCTTAACTTTATGAATGATAAATGGATAACTGAAAATTTCTATTAAGAAGATAGAAATAATCCATTTCAGAAGTATGGATTATTTCGTTTTTGAATGCAAATGATAATTAAAGGGGTTAAGCAAGTTGATCTAAACACATTTCGCTATAAAGTTGTTTACACCATTTTTCAACGCGTTCATTGCTTAATTCCGGTTGGCGATCTTCATCAATACATAATCCGACAAAAGTTTTTTCATCGATCAGTGCTTTTGATGATTCAAAGTGATAACCTTCCGTAGGCCAATAACCGACAATTGTCGCACCGTGAGGTTCGATAATATCACGGACTGTTCCCATTGCATCACAGAAATAATCAGCATAATCTTCCTGATCACCGCAACCGAAAATAGCAACTAATTTATCTGTAAAATCTATTTCTTCCAAGGTTGGAAAGAAGTCATCCCAGTCACACTGCGCTTCACCGTAATACCACGTCGGGATTCCGATCATAATAAAATCGTAAGCTTCAATATCTTCTTTTGTGCTTTTGGCTATATCGTGAATATCAACGAGTTCGCTACCTAACTGTTTTTGGATCATTTTGGCAATATTTTCTGTATTACCAGTATCGCTACCATAAAATAAACCAATAAGTGCCATATTAATTCCTATTTTTGTCTAAATATGTTTGTAATATTTGTTCGATCAATTGTTGACGACTCATATTTGCCGTTTCTGCTAATTGTTCAAGTTGATTTACCATTGTTGTGTGTAATTTTAGTTCAACTCGTTTTAGACCCACAGCTTTATCGCGACGTAACTGATTTCGTTTATTAATGCGGATTTGTTGTTCGCGACTAAGCGGATTTGTGCGAGGTCTTCCGACTTTAGCAACGTGAGCAAATAAGTCTAATGTTATGCAATCTGCTTCTTGTTTTGCCATTATTATACTCACTGAAAACCATCTTTCAGACTACTTGAGATTGATAAGCTGTTTTGTGGCGTGCAATATATCACAGTTTCCAGCAAACTGAAAATATCACGCCATTTAAATTTATGACTTTTGTTGTAGATGTCTTTCAATTGCTCGAATCACATATTGTGGTTTATCGGCGTGAACCCAATGTGCGGCACCATTGATAGTAAATGCATTAGCATTAGGAAAAAGCTGCATAATTTTATCTCTGTATTGAGGTAATACATAATTGGAATTTCCACCACGAATAAATAGCGTAGGCAACGTGCATACATTATCGTTTTCAGACCAATCCATAAGTTGTTGATAACGTTTAAACAACACGTTGGTATTAAAACGGAATCTTTGAGGCTGTTTTGCATCAAATGATTTTAAGACAAACTGTAAAATTGCCGAGTTTTCAATATATTGTTCCATAATAACTTTTGCTTGTTGGCGTGTTTCCGATTGAGCTTCAGCAACAGCAAACAATGCTTGGAAGATAGTGCTGTGTTCGTTATGGGTATAAGTAACCGGTGCAATATCGAGTACAATTAAACTTTTTACATATTCAGGGTAAGTCAATGCAAATTGCATAGCGGTTTTGCCCCCCATTGAATGTCCGATAATAATGACTTTCTTCAGGTCAAGATGTTGCAGAGCTCGTAATAAATCATCAGCCATTAATGGATAATTCATCTCATCGTGATGAAAGCTTCTGCCGTGGTTACGTAAATCGATTCTTAATAAAGAATATTGTTGATCAAAAGTTTTAGCAATGATGCCCAAATTGTTCATATCACCAAAAAGTCCGTGAATAAAAACGAGAGTATCTGCTTGAGCATTTGCAGAGGGCTGATAATCGAAATTAAGTAATGGAGTGATCATAATAAATTTTATCTAAGGAAATGATGATTGAAGATAAAATATTTCTTAATAAGGATCAAGTTTTAATCAGTTATGAAAAAATGGTTGATAAATTAAACATAATGCGGATTTTATTTTCGGCTTTGTCTTGTTATGACGTATAATAATGGTCATTTAGCAGAACTTGGAGCAAATGATGAAAACAATTAGTATTGATGACGAACTTTACCAATATATTGCCAGTAACACGCAAGCAATCGGTGAAGATGCCTCAACAATTTTACGTAGATTATTAAATTTTCCTCAAGTTCAAACAAAAAAAGAGCATATTTCATCGAATGTTGTGGAGATGGGTAATCAGAGTAATAATAGCCGTTCGGAAGGCGAAGCCACTGCGGAGAAAGAATTCAGTCTGACGACTTCTGAACAAACGCCTGTATTACCGAAACAGCCGAGCAAAGAGGTAATTGAGCATACGAATCGACAAATTCAAAAACTCATCAGTTCCGCAGAATTTCTGCACGAAGATAAACAGGTTAATCGTTTTTTAATGATTTTAAGTATGCTTTACCGTGCTAATCCGGAAGGCTTTTCGAGTGCAACAGAAGTGAGTCAAGGTCGTTCAAGAGTTTATTTTTCTTTGGAAGTAGCTGAGATTGAAGCTTCCGGTAGTAGTGTTAACCCTAAACAAATTCCGAAATCACCGTTTTGGGTGGCAACAAATAATAATACAGCTAGAAAATTAAATATGTTAGAGTCTGTTATGCGAGCAATGTATGTGCCTGAGCATTTAGTACAATTAGTGGCATTTCAGTTTACATCGCCACATATTGAAGAGGAAACAATTTGATGTTATGGCAACAATATGCCGAGATAAAACCAGCGGAAATTGCATTAAAATTTAAATTAAAACGGCAAATTAAAAGCGGGAATAAAACCCGCTTTTCTATTGTTGAACATTATTTGACGTGGCGTGATTTATATCAATTAATTGAGCAATGGGCGGAGAATTGGCAAACACAAGGTATCAGTTTAGGTAAAGGTATTGCATTGATTGGACGTTATCAGGCTGAATTAGTGATTGCCTATTTGGTCGCATTACGTTTGCGATGTCGCGTGTTGGTGATTAATCCGATGTTTCCGGCAGAAAAAATCATACAAATTTGTGAGCAGTGCAATATGGATTATTTGCTAGATTGCACGCAACTAAATGTAAATAGCTTGGAAGTAGGTAAGTTGCAACAGCTTGATTTTGGTTTAGCGGATGATGTAATTCAACAAAGGTTGGCGACAAAATGCCCATTGACTTTTACTTTAACTTCCGGTTCAACTGGGCTGCCGAAAGCTGTAGTTCATACAATATCTCATCATTTATCCAGTGCTGAAGGTATTTCACCGTTATTGCAGATTGATGCGAGCAGTGAATGGTTGCTGTCATTGCCATTGTTTCACGTTTCCGGACAAGGCGTAATTTGGCGTTGGTTACAAAACGGTTGTTGTTTACGTTGTGTCGGTGACAATATCTACCAAGATTTATTACAGGTTACTCACAGCTCTTTGGTACCGACACAATTACAACAGTTTCTTCAGTTCCTTAAGGACGATAAAATTTCATCCTTTCGTTTAACTCATATTTTGTTGGGTGGAACGCATATTCCGGTGGCGTTGACTCAACAAGCAATCAATGCTGGTATTCACTGTTATTCTGGTTATGGAATGACGGAAGCTGCATCGACTGTATTTGCGAAAAAAAGTGATTCCAGTGCTGGTGTCGGTTATCTTTTACCGTTGCGAGAGTATCAATTGGTTGAAGGGGAAATTTGGGTGAGAGGTAAAACACTGGCGTTAGGTTATTGGCAAAAAAATGGTGAGATAAAAACATTACTGAATAAAGAGGGTTGGTTTGCAACGAGGGATAAAGGTTATCTGGGAAAAAATACGCAAGAATTATTTATTCAGGGACGGATTGATAATATGTTTATCTCAGGTGGAGAAAATATCCAACCTGAAGAGATTGAGTCTTTTATTTTGCAACAACCTGATGTAAAACAGGTTGTTGTTTTGCCGGTTGAAGATCAAACATATGGGCAGCGTCCGGTTGCTGTTATTGATTTTGTGGGAGGCTTTAGTTTTGATAAAGTGAATGGAGTTCAAGCTATTTTGCGAAAAAAATTAGAAAAATTTAAGCAACCTATCGCCTATTATCCATTTGAAAGAGTTATGCCATCGGCTGTAGGTATTAAAGTTTCCCGACATTTTTTGTCTCAACAATTATCATTATTTTTACAAAATTCAGAGGAATAATATGTGCAAACGTATTTTTGTTTTCGTGCTGTTTTTGGCGGCTTTATTTGCCTGTATTAATGTGCAGGCTCAAATTCCTTCCGCGAACGATATCCAGACGCAAATTGCAGCACAAAAAGCAAATCCTAACAGTAATGAAGCCACGCAACAACAATTACTAACTGCATTGAATGACAGTTTGGATTTATTGAAACAGTTGGATGAGCAGAAAAAACAGACAAATGAACTGAATAATCAAATCAAAACAGCATCAACAGAAATTCCTAAATTACAGGCAGAGTTACAAAAACTTAAAACAAATTCTAATAATGCAGTCAATACCGATGATTTAGCAAAATTGTCGGAAGATAATCTACAAAAGAGAATGGAGCTCTCTTTTCAAAAAGTGGATGAGTTGCAAACTACACTAAATGAAATTGCCTCTAAATTAGTAAGCCAACAAACATTACCGGATCGAATTCAATCGATATTAAGGGATAATTTGGCAAAAACACAGGCGATTAATAAAGCGTTAGCGGATAGTCAGCTCGATCCGATTTTTGTGAATAAATATCAAATTGAGCTAGCATTGATTGAAGCGCAGAATGACTATAATCAAACTTTATTGAAAGAGAGTTCTACGTTGAACTCTTGGTATGAATTACAGCGTGATCAAAAAACTTACTATTTACAGCAGGCGAAAAGTGAACAACAAGCATTGCAATCTGTACTCAATAACAAACGTTTAGATGCCTCTAAAAAACAATTAGCGCAATTAGAGAAATCTCAACAGACAAAGGATGACAATGTTAATCCATTGATTCAGAATGAGTTAAATCAGAATACGCAATTAAGTCAGCAGTTATTGAGTGAAACTCAAACTTCCAATCAATTGTCGCAAGAGAGTTTACGCATTAAAAATGTGTTGGATAACTTAACACAAACACAGCGTAGTATTGATGAACAGATTAGTGCATTGCAGGGGACTTTAGTCTTATCCCGTATTATTAATCAGCAAAAACAGAATTTACCGACCGATCAAACGGTAGAAGGTTTGGGAAAGCGTATTGCTGATCTGCGTGTACAGATTTTTGATTTAACACAAGCAAGAGATGCTATTTACGCACCGGAAGAATATATCACTAAGCTACCTAATTCTTCAGGGTTGAGTGATGCTGAGAAAAGCACTTTAATTTCGGTATTATCTGAGCGGAAGAAAATTTATTCAGATATTCTTAAGTTATTAAATACACAGTTAAATTTAGCGATTACTATTGAGTTAAATCAGCAACAGGTCAGGTTAATTAGTGATGATTTGCAACAAAAATTACAACAGCAGAGTTTCTGGGTTAAGAGCAATAATCCAATTGATTGGGATTGGATAGTCTCATTTCCGAATTTGGCGTTGACACAGTTAAAGAATATAAGTAATGCGATTGACACGCGCCATTTCAGTCGTAATCTTATTCCGATGCTAGGCTTTGTTTTGTTCCTATCTTTAGTTGCAGCATTGATTTATTCACAAAAAGTGAAACTACAATCTTGGCTAGCAAAGATAAATTCTCAAGTTGGTTCATTAAATGCAGATAGTCAGTGGCATACGCCGTTAGCTATTTTGTTAACAGCAATATTAGTAGTGCCTTATCCATTGATGTTTTTAATCATTTTTGTGCTGGTGGGGCATTTCATCATTGCCGATCCTATTTTAGCGTGGCCGTGGACATTAAAAATGGCAGGTTATTGGTGGCTATTTTCTTTCTTGATTGAATTATTGAAACCAAATGGTCTTGTTTATCGCCATTTTGGTTTGGCAAAAGAGAGTGGTAAGTTATTTTTAGCGGTATTAAAGCGTTCGATTTGGGCGATTATTTTCTTAATTAATACCACTCTGATTAGCGATATGAGTAATACGCCGTTGACTAATGATGTTATTGGCGAGGTTATTACTATCTCGGCGTTGATTTTCTGTGTCTTAATTATTGCCCCTCGTTTTGGATATGCGGTAAGAAAGTATGAAGCAACACAAGAAAATGATGGCGGTTCTCAACACGTTGGGCCTGTATTGTTGAAAGTTATTCGTGTATTGTTACTATTAATTCCGATAGCATTGATCGTGTTGATTGTCGTTGGTTATTACTATACTGCTTTAAATTTAATTACGCACTTTATTGCTAGTTATTTGGTTACTGTTTTATGGGTATTAATCAAACAGATTACAGATCGCACATTAGCGGTATCAGCAAGACGTTTAGCGTATAAACGCTTAAAAGAGCAGCGAGAGAAAAATCAAAATAAAAATGAAAGTGGGCGTTCTGAAGAAATTGTAATTGATACTAAAGATTCTGAATTGGCATTAAGCCAGATTAAACAACAGGTGGCGCGTATTGCTGAATGGGCATTATGGGCAGTATTAGTCTGTTTTTACTATATTGTATGGTCAGATTTATTAGCAGTGGCGTATCACTTGGAAAGCATCACTTTGTGGCAACAGACGGTTGCTACTGAAACTGGCACGGTAGTGGAATCTATCACCTTATTAAATATGTTATTGGCAATTTTTATTCTATTAGTCACTTATGTGTTAGTCAGAAATATTGCTGGTTTATTAGAGGTGTTTGTTTTTTCGAGAATTAAACTTTCACAAGGTGCGCCTTATACTATTACAACTTTATTAACCTATTTTATCGTAGCAATTGGCGCTGCTTGGGCATTTTCAACATTGGGAATGTCGTGGTCGAAATTGCAGTGGTTATTTGCGGCATTATCTGTTGGTCTTGGTTTCGGTTTGCAGGAAATTTTTGCAAATTTTGTTTCTGGTATTATTATCCTGTTTGAACGTCCGGTACGTATTGGTGATACCATTACTATCGGTGAATATTCGGGTACGGTTTCCAAAATTCGTATTCGTGCAACCACATTGGTTGATTATGATGGTAAGGAAGTGATTGTTCCGAATAAAGCATTTGTAACGGAACGTTTAACAAACTGGGCATTGTCTAACACGATCACTCGTCTGGTTATTACAGTCGGGGTTGCTTATGGTTCAGATTTGGAATTAACTAAAAGATTGTTGTTACAAGCAGCGAAGGATTGTGAAAAAGTGTTGAAAGAACCAGAGCCAAAAGCTTATTTTCTTACTTTTGGTGCTAGTACTTTGGATCACGAATTGCGTGTTTATGTAGGGGACTTGTCAGATAGATTGCCGACGACAGATTTTCTGAATCGTAGGATTAATCAATTATTTGCAGAAAATAATATTGAAATTGCCTTTAATCAATTAGATGTTTTTATCAAGAATCAACAAAGCGGTGAAGAGATGAAAGTGGCTACATCGACAAAAAATGAATTGACACAATAAAGTATTAGAAAGAGGAAGAAAATATGGCAGGCAATAGTATTGGACAACTATTTAAAGTAACGACGTTTGGAGAGTCGCACGGTATTGCATTAGGTGGTATTGTTGATGGTGTTCCGCCAGGATTAGAATTGAGTGAAGCAGATCTTCAACCGGATTTGGATCGACGTAAACCGGGAACGTCTCGTTATACAACTCCTCGTCGGGAAGATGATGAAGTACAAATTTTATCAGGTGTGTTTGAAGGAAAAACAACCGGAACAAGTATTGGTTTATTGATTAAGAATAGTGATCAGCGTTCTAAAGATTACAGTGAAATTAAAGATCGTTTTCGTCCTGGACACGCAGATTATACCTATCAACAAAAATACGGTATTAGAGATTACCGTGGTGGTGGTCGTTCTTCTGCGAGAGAAACGGCAATTCGCGTTGCTGCTGGCGGTATTGCAAAAAAATATCTTGCTCAGTATTTCGGCGTCAAAATTCGTGCATTTTTATCTCAAATTGGTGATGTACAGGTGCCGGCGCAACGATTAGAAGAAATTAATTGGGATTTTGTTAACAGTAATCCATTTTTCTGTCCAGATAAGGCGACAATTGAAAAATTTGACGCATTAATTCGAGAATTAAAGAAAGCTGGAGATTCTATTGGCGCAAAATTGACCGTGGTAGCGGAAAATGTTCCTGTCGGGTTGGGTGAGCCGGTTTTTGATCGTCTGGATGCTGATTTAGCACACGCACTAATGGGCATTAATGCTGTGAAAGGTGTGGAAATAGGTGATGGATTTGCAGTGGTAACACAGCGTGGTAGTCAGCATCGTGATGAAATGATACCTCAAGGTTTTTGTTCCAATCACGCCGGTGGAATTTTAGGAGGGATCAGTTCGGGGCAACCAATAGTAGCGACAATTGCATTAAAACCGACTTCCAGCATTACTATTCCGGGACGAAGCGTAAATTTGTACAATCAAGCAGTTGAGGTGGTCACCAAAGGCAGACACGATCCTTGCGTCGGTATTCGTGCAGTGCCAATTGCAGAGGCAATGGTAGCGATCGTGTTAATGGATCATTTATTACGTTATCAAGGACAATGTGGATTAAAAAATGAAGCTTAGTCAGCGAATTGTTTTAGCGCTCTGTGTTATTTTTAGTTTGATGAATGTTGGTTTAGCAGAAACAGAATGGCAGAGAATTAAGCGACCGATTGCTGGTGATCCGTTGCCAATTGGTAGTTACAGCAATGGTTGTATTATTGGTGCACAGGCGTTGCCTTTGCAGGGTGAAGGTTATCAGGTGATTCGATCTCAAAAGTTGCGTTTTTTCGGGCATCCGGAAATGTTGAGTTATCTACAACATTTAGGACAAAAGGTTAAAAATGCAGGTTTGCCAACAATGTTAGTTGGCGATATTGCAATGCCTGCCGGCGGTCGTTTTGCCAGCGGACACGCTAGCCATCAAATGGGATTGGATGCTGATATTTGGTTAAAAATGGGGGCAATGAGTGCAAAGCAGGCCTTAAACCCGACAGCTATTTTAATGGTGGATCGCAAAGCGCAACGGGTAGATGAGCGTGTTTGGACATCAAATCAGACTGAATTAATTCGTTTAGCGGCTCAGGATGATAAAGTGGCAAGAATCTTTGTTAATCCAGCAATTAAATTGAAACTGTGTCAAACTGTTAATGGTGATCGTAGTTGGTTAAGAAAATTACGTCCGTGGTTTGGACACGATGCTCATTTCCACGTACGTTTACATTGTCCTAAGGGAGCTCAATATTGTGAAGAGCAGACACCGATTCCTGCTGGAGACGGTTGTGGTGAGGAGCTGATGTCGTGGTTTAAACCTCATTCTACAACTGTGCCGAGTTCACCGAAAAAAACACCACAATTGCCTTTTTTGTGTCAACAATTATTAGATTCCCCTGATAAACAGCAGTGGTTTGCACAATAACACAGCAAATAGAGGAGAAAAAATGGACATCGGCTTAGATATTTATGCGATTCTTTTTTTGTTGGCAGGAATAGCCGGATTTATCGATGCGATTGCCGGCGGCGGCGGATTGATCACGATTCCGGCATTATTGGCAGCCGGATTGCCACCGGCAGCGGCATTGGCGACCAATAAATTGCAGGCGAGCGGCGGTTCTTTTTCTGCAAGTCTTTATTTTGTGAGAAAAAAAGCGGTAGATTTGCGTACTGTCTGGAAGATGATTCTCGGTACTTTTAGCGGCGCAATGGTCGGAACAATTGCCGTGCAATTAATTGATGCTTCTATTGTGAAGTCATTATTGCCTATTTTGGTGTTGGTTGTTGGCTTGTATTTTCTATTTTCTCCTAAATTGGGTGAGAAAGATTGTCATCAACGTTTAAGTTTTACCGCATTTGCGCTAGCGGCAGCATTTCCAATCGGTTTCTATGACGGCTTTTTTGGACCGGGAACCGGCTCTTTTTTGTGTGTCGCTTTTGTCACCTTGTTGGGATTTAATTTATCGAAAGCAACTGCTCACGCTAAAATCTTAAATTTCACCTCCAATTTCACTTCATTGATCTTTTTTATTTTAGGTGGAGAAGTTTATTGGACGCTTGGCTTCGTTATGATGATCGGCGGTTTTTTAGGCGCAAGATTAGGTGCCAAAATGGTATTAACTAAAGGACAAAAATTGATTCGTCCAATGGTGGTGATAATGGCATTTATTATGACGGCAAAAATGATGTATGACTATGGTTGGTTTAACTGAATAAAATAAGATGTCTGACGAAAATAGAAGAATTACAGCACGAGTAGGGTATGAACCTCAGTTCCGTTGGAGCTATTTACGTCCTAAATTCTGGGGTATTTGGTTCGGTGTGTTTTTGTTAGCTTTATTGGCTTTTTTACCATTTCGTTGTCGTGATGCTTTGGCAACTAAAATCGGTTTATTGGTCGGGAAAATAGCAAAAAAACAACGAAAACGGGCGCAAGTCAATTTACGTTACTGTTTTCCACATTGGAGTGAACAGCAGCGTGAGCAAGTGATCGACAAAATGTTTATTACAGTGGCACAAACAATGTTGGGAATTGGAGAAATAGCATTGCGTTCCACTAAGCATTTGCAAAAAAGGAGTCTGTTTTTAGGTATAGAGCATTTACGTCAGGCAAAACAGCAGGGTAAAAATATTATTTTGCTGGTTCCTCATACTTGGGCTATTGATGCTTCCGGTATCATTTTGCATACGCAAGGAATGCCAATGACCGCAATGTATAATCCACATCGAAATCCACTGGTAGATTGGCTTTGGAATGCGGTTCGAGAACGTTTCGGCGGCAAAATGCACGCACGCCAAAATGGAATTAAGCCTTTTCTGAATGCAGTCCGCAAAGGGGAGATGGGCTATTATCTGCCGGATGAAGATTATGGCGAAGAATTAAGTGTTTATGCCGATTTTTTTGCAACTTACAAGGCGACATTACCCGGATTGAATAAAATGTGCAAAATCGCTAAAGCTGTGGTAATTCCAATGTTTGCCCGTTATAACGCACAACAAGGACGTTATGAAATTGAGATTGATGCACCATTAGCGTTGACAGACGATGAGCATCAAAGTGCAAGGTTAATGAATGAAGTAATCGAAAAATTTGTAACGGCAACACCAGAACAGTACGTTTGGATTTTACGATTACTGAGAACGCGTAAAGACGGCGTTGATATTTATCAATAGAAATTTTATTTTTTGATATAAAAGTGTATTTTTTCAGAAGTAGCACTGTTAGAATACGCAACTTTGAGAACAGCGGAAGCTGTATAATTTTTGTTAGGCAAATTATAATGAACCAACAGCAAAAAGAATTAATTAAATCATCAATTAAATCTATTCCAAATTATCCTGCGGAAGGCATTATTTTCCGTGATATTACCAGTTTAGTCGAAACTCCGATAGCATTTAAAGCAACTATCGATTTAATCACAGAGTACTTTAAAGATAAGAACATTACAAAAGTTGCCGGTACAGAATCAAGAGGATTTATTTTCGGTGCGCCGGTAGCATTGGCTTTAAATGTTCCTTTTATTTTAGTGAGAAAACCGGGTAAATTGCCACGTGAAGTGATTTCGCAATCTTATGAATTAGAGTATGGTCAGGATACTTTAGAAATGCATACCGATTCAGTCAATCAAAATGATAATGTGCTTATTATTGACGATTTGTTGGCGACCGGCGGCACAGTGGAGGCCACTATTAAATTAATTCAACGTTTAGGCGGTAAAGTTGAACACGCTGCATTTGTTATTAGTTTACCCGAATTAGGTGGTGAAGAGCGTTTGCGTAAATTGGGTGTAGAATCTTTTACATTGGTGGATTTTGCCGGACACTAACATAAGATAAAAAGGGAAAGTATGAGTTATCAGGTATTGGCGCGTAAATGGAGACCGGATCAGTTTTCTGATGTAGTAGGGCAGGAGCATATTATTGCTGCGTTGACCAATGCCTTAAATAATCAACGATTACACCATGCTTATCTGTTTTCCGGCACTCGCGGTGTTGGAAAAACATCTATTGCTCGTCTGTTTGCCAAAGGATTAAATTGTGAAAAAGGGATTACAGCTACTCCGTGCGGTGAATGTGAAAATTGTCGTGCGATTAAAGAAGGGAATTTTATTGATCTGATTGAAATCGATGCGGCTTCACGTACTAAAGTCGAAGATACTCGAGAGCTGCTGGATAATGTGCAATACAAACCGGTACGAGGTCGATTCAAGATTTATCTTATCGATGAAGTGCATATGTTATCTCGACATAGTTTTAATGCGTTGTTAAAAACATTGGAAGAGCCGCCCGAATATGTCAAATTCCTCTTGGCAACGACCGATCCGCAAAAATTGCCAATTACTGTTCTTTCCCGATGCATTCAATTTCATTTAAAAGCGTTGGATGCGGATGTGATTGCTGCACATTTGCAGAAATTATTGCAAAAAGAGCATATCGATTATCAACTACAAGCTTTGATGAAAATTGCGCGTGCGGCACAAGGCAGTGTGCGTGATGCTTTAAGTTTAACCGATCAAGCGATAGCCTTGAGTAATAGCAATATTAATGTCAATGATGTCAATATGATGCTTGGCTTGTTGGATAACGATAAATCAATCGCCTTATTAAAAGCGCTTTCTCAAGCAGATGGTGAGCAAGCAATGCAAGTTTTGTATGAGATTGCACAACAAGGCGTTGATTGGGAAAGAGTATTGCAGGAGATGGCAGAAACGTTACATCAAATTGCTATGTTGCAGTTCCTACCGCCAAATCCTGAACAAGCGAATACGGCATTAACTTTATTAGCAAAAAATCTCTCGCCAGAGGATGTGCAGTTCTATTACGAATTAATGGTTAAAGGACGAGAAGAACTGTCTTATTCACCGGATCCCAAAATTGGTGTTGAGATGACGATGTTGCGTGCATTGGCGTTTCATCCAAAGCGTTTTTTCTTGCCTAATGAAATGGCAGTTGTTTCTCATACAGAAATTACCTCTGAAAAAAGTGAGAAGTCACCTTTTTCTGTACAGCATTCGCTACAACAGAGTACGAGTAATGATGTACAAATAACCCCTGTGAATAGGGAAACTACAGGTAGTAGTTGGAAACAGGTCGTGCAGCCGCAAATTGACAGTAACGAAGCGACTATACCGGCGGATAGCAATCAACAACAGTCGATTAAGTCTTCAGCACAACAATCTTTGAGTATTCTGCAGGCGGTTTCTAATCTAGAACAAGGGCAGACGGCACATATGGTTCTGGATAATAAGAATGTTGTAGAGAGCGAAAAAAAAAAGTTTGATCTTGTAGAAGATCGAGCTATTCGGTCAGTAAATGAAGTACCTCCTTCAATTTCAAGAAAACAGAATTCTGAACCTGAAAATAGGGAGCTTATAACAAATGATTATGCTCATAATATAGATGTTGCAGAATCATCATCTTCGTTGTGGGAAAAAGCTAGTGCTACAGAAACCAACGATGAAGAAGAAAGCGAAAATGAAAGTATCAATGAGGATTATCACTGGTCTTGGAGCGATCCTTCATTGGCACTTCAGGGACAGGCAGTAAAGCCTTCGGAAATTAAACAAACTTTATTGAAACGATATACGCCTGAAGTATTGGAGCAGATTATTGCTTTAACTGCAAAACAGAGTGAGTGGAGCAGTGATATTGAAAAAATGGCAGTTAAGGGCAATAGCAAAGGTATTTTATTAAAATCGGTGATCCTTGAGAAAACAGATGATTTTTTGAAATTAGGTCTGCGTCCTGAAGCCTTTAATTTATTAAAAACTTTAGATTCGGCTTTTATTACACAAGCATTGAAAGATTTTTACGGCCATCAGATGCGGATTGAACTTGATGTTTATCAAGGAGAACAAAAAACGCCGTTTGAGATACGCAACGAAATTTATCAGCAATTAGTGGTTCAAGCGCAACAAAATCTGCAACAGGATCGAGTGTTGCAGGACTTTATGCAGCAATTTGATGCTCAAATTACTTTAGATTCGGTGCGCCCGACAGGTAAAACAGGTCATTGAGAATTGCACAAATATGCTTTTCAGTTAAAATACAGCTTTTATTTTTCATTACACAATAGATAGGTAAAATTATGTTTGGAAAAGGTGGATTAGGCGGCTTGATGAAACAGGCCCAACAGATGCAAGAACGGATGCAGAAAATGCAAGAAGAGATTGCACAGATGGAAGTGACCGGCGAATCCGGTGCCGGACTTGTGAAAGTCACCGTTAATGGGGCGCATAGTTGCCGCCGTGTCGAGATTGATCCTTCATTGTTGGAAGATGATAAGGATATGTTGGAAGATCTTGTTGCGGCAGCTTTCAATGATGCTGTTCGCCGTGCAGATGAATTACAAAAAGAGAAAATGGCTTCCGTTACTGCCGGAATGCAATTACCACCAGGTTTTAAAATGCCTTTCTAATCAAGATGGGGAGCAATAGCTCCCTTATCTCTGTTGTTAAATATAATTTCATTTAGGTCCTTTCTTTAAATTATGCAAATTAGCCCTTTACTTGATGAATTGATGGATGCTTTGCGTTGCCTGCCGGGAGTCGGTCCGAAATCAGCACAACGAATGGCGTATTATTTATTACAGCGTGATCGCAGCGGTGCAATGAATTTGGCTAAAACGCTGACAGAAGCGATGGCGCATATCGGTCATTGCAGTCAATGTCGTACTTTTACCGAAGAAGAAGTGTGTAATATTTGCAATAACTATCGCCGTCAAGAGAATGGGCAGTTATGCATAGTGGAAATGCCTTCCGATATTCAGGCAATTGAACAGACAGGGCAGTTTTCAGGTCGTTATTTTGTATTAATGGGGCATTTATCGCCATTGGATGGTATCGGCCCGAAAGAGATTGGGCTGGATTTATTGCAGAAAAGATTGCAGACAGAATCTTTTTCTGAAGTGATCTTAGCGACTAATCCAACAATTGAAGGCGATGCGACGGCGAATTATATTGCAGAAATGTGTCAACAGTATGGTGTAAAAGTGAGCCGTATTGCTCACGGCATTCCGGTTGGTGGTGAGCTGGAAATGGTGGACGGTACAACGTTATCGCATTCGTTTATAGGCAGACGAGAATTAAAGTAGTAAAGCAAATTGGATTTTCATCATTTGTATGGGCGATTCTTTATCCTATTTTCCTTTTACGTTACAATAACTCAATTCTATGAATAAGCAGGATAATTATGGCAAAACAGGCTCTTTTTTATGTTTTTTCTGAGGTAACTATACAAGAAAATCCTTTAGAAAATAAAGCGTGTGATTTGGCAGCGGATGCGTGGCGATTAGGAAAGAAAGTACTGATTTCTTGCCAAAATGAAGAGCAGGCTTTGTTGATTGATGAACTGTTATGGCAACGAGAGCCACAACAGTTTGTCCCGCATAATTTATCCGGTGAGGTTAGCGGTTTTATGACGCCGGTAGAAATCTGTTGGCCGGGAAAGCGTAATTCACAACGGCGAGATCTATTAATTTCATTATCATTACAGGTTCCTGAATTTGCATTACTTTTCCCTCAAGTGATAGAGTTTGTTCCGGCAGATGAACAACTGAAAGCGCTAGCCAGAGAACGTTATAAACAATACCGCCAGCTTGGTTGGCAATTAAGCACGGAGCAAGCCTAATGTCGTGGATTGCAAAATCCTTTGCTCAACTTAGCACAGAAGAATTGTTTGCCATTTATCAATTACGCACCGCCGTGTTTGTGGTGGAACAACAGTGTGCTTATCAAGAAGTGGATCACTGGGATAAAAGTGCGGTGCATTTTTGGCAAGAATTTGACGGCAAAATTTGTGCCTACTGCCGCATTATCCCACAAGATGACGGCGTGCATATTGGCAGAGTGCTAGTCGCACAGTACGCACGGGGCAAAGGCTTAGCTAAAGCATTGGTGCAACAAGCATTAGCTTATTGCCAACAACATTGGACAACCCAACCCGTGCTAATCCAAGCTCAAACTTATTTACGGGATTTTTATCAATCTTTCGGTTTCCAAGCCATTTCAACGGAATATTTAGAAGACGGCATACCGCATTTGGATATGAAATTAGTGAGCTAAGGTTGGAGGAAGAAATAATGAAACCAATGACAAAAGAAGAAATTATTGAACAGCAACGGCAATTAGCCATTCGCTTTAAGCCTTGGATGGACTTTTAATCAAGCTCAAGTGCAATAGGTGATCGATTTTGATATGTTCGGTTAAATTTTTAAATCCATTAGGGGCAATATATGCAAAATAAACGAAAATCAACAATCAAAAAGCTAGATCTAGCTAAGGGAATAATTATTATAGAAAAAATAGATAAAGATCAACCTAATGATTTTTTATGCACAAAAGAGTTTTATCAAAAGTCTTTAAGTGAGGAAAAATTAAAGGTATTGAATGAAGGTGATGAGGTTACTTTTAAAGCTATAAATAAAGGAAATAAATTTTATGCTCAAGATATACAAGTAATTAAATTTAAAAAGCTATCTCTATCTGGAAAATCAACAATAAAAAGAATATGTTTAGAAAAAGAGCAGATTATTATTAGTCAATTTGATGATTATAAAAAAGATTTCTTATGCAAAAAAGAGTATATAAAAAATCAAGATGATTGGGGACGTTTTTCAGTTGGTGATGAAGTTATTTTTGACTATACAATAAAAGGTGATAATTATTTTGCATCTAATCTAGAAATTCTAACTAAAAATGGGAATGATTGGAGTGATGAAAAGTCCAAAATATCTTTGGATAATAGTGTGTCTAATTTTGTGAAACAATTTACTGACCAACTTAAAAATACGTTAGAAAATGTAACTGCTCCTGAAGATTTCGAAGAACTAGTGTTTTGTGTACTAAAAATGCTAGGCATATCTGAAATTTATGCTATCCCTAGAGATAATGCTGGGGGACGATGTGATGGTATATTTAAAGTTTCGAATATATCTAATAATACACCAAAACTAGAAGTGATTTACGATTGTACTTTACATAGAAACTGGGAGCAAAAAAAGAAAGAACAGATCAATAATTATAAGTATCAAATTTGTAAGAGTAATATGCTTATAGAATATGAGTTTTTGGATGGTCGTATAAAAAAGCCTATTAAGACATCAATATCATTAAATGATAACTCAGAAAAACAGATTTGGATTATTACCAAAAATAGTACAAGAATAGTGGAGGATGGACAGGCAGAAATATCTGGTGAACAGATGTCAATACTAGTTAAAGAGGTAAATATTCTTGATCTAATTAGTATTTTAGAAAGTAAATTATTAGATACTAAATATATCAAAATTGATGATATAGCAGATAAACTAAAACATATATAGAGAAAAAGCAATGACACAAAAATTTGAAATGGAAGATCGTTTTGATCCTTCTGCCGTAGAACAAGCACTTTATAAACACTGGGAAGAACAGGGCTATTTTAAGCCGAATGAAAACCCGAATGCACCGAGTTATTGTATTGCGATTCCGCCGCCGAATGTAACAGGGTCGTTGCATATGGGGCACGCTTTCCAGCAAACTTTGATGGATACGCTGATCCGTTTTCATCGTATGGAGGGGGATAACACCCTTTGGCAGGCAGGGACTGACCACGCTGGGATCGCCACGCAAATGGTGGTGGAGCGTAAAATCGCAGCGGAAGAGGGCAAAACTCGCCACGATTACGGCC
This sequence comes from Gallibacterium genomosp. 1, assembly GCF_001678575.1. Classification (NCBI taxonomy): domain Bacteria; kingdom Pseudomonadati; phylum Pseudomonadota; class Gammaproteobacteria; order Pasteurellales; family Pasteurellaceae; genus Gallibacterium; species Gallibacterium genomosp. 1. The sequence goes on along the minus strand of NZ_JTJP01000002.1, from coordinate 23,289 downwards.
GTGAAGCCTTTATTGAAAAAATCTGGGATTGGAAAGCGTATTCAGGTGGCACGATCAGCCAGCAAATGCGACGTTTGGGTAACTCCATTGATTGGGAACGCGAGCGTTTCACAATGGACGATGGCTTGTCTGAGGCGGTGAAAGAAGTCTTTGTGCGTTTGCACGAGGAGGGCTTGATTTATCGTGGTAAACGCCTTGTAAACTGGGATCCAAAACTCCACACCGCGATTTCCGATCTCGAAGTGGAAAATAAGGAAAGCAAAGGCTCGCTCTGGCATTTCCGCTATCCATTGGCGAACGGTGAAAAAACGGCGGACGGTAAGGATTATTTAGTGGTGGCGACCACCCGTCCTGAAACAATGCTGGGAGATACGGCGGTAGCGGTACACCCTGAAGATGAACGCTATCAATCTCTTATCGGCAAAACCGTGATTTTACCACTAGCGAATCGTGAAATTCCGATTATTGCTGATGATTATGTGGATCGTGAATTTGGTACTGGTGTGGTAAAAATTACCCCAGCACACGATTTTAACGACTACGAAGTGGGTAAGCGTCATCAGTTGCCAATGGTGAACGTGATGACTTTGAATGCGGATATTCGTGATGAAGCGGAAATTATCGGCGTAGATAATAAGCCGTTGGCAAATTATGTGGCTGAAATTCCTGAGAAATATCGTGGAATGGAGCGTTTTGCCGCACGTAAGCAAATTGTGGCGGATTTCGATACCTTAGGCTTATTGGAAGAAATCAAACCGCACGATCTCAAAGTGCCTTATGGCGATCGTGGTGGCGTGCCGATTGAGCCAATGCTGACTGATCAATGGTATGTGAGCGTAAAACCGTTGGCAGAAGTGGCGACCAAAGCGGTGGAAGAGGGCGAAATCCAATTTGTGCCGAAACAATATGAAAACCTCTATTTCTCGTGGATGCGTGATATTCAAGACTGGTGTATTTCTCGCCAACTGTGGTGGGGACATCGTATTCCAGCTTGGTATGATGAAGAAGGCAATATTTATGTGGCTCGCAGTGAAGAAGAAGTGCGGTCAAAATATCACTTAAATTCTGATGTAAAACTGAAACAAGATGAAGACGTGCTAGACACTTGGTTCTCGTCAGCCTTGTGGACGTTCTCAACTTTAGGTTGGCCGAAGCAAACCAAAGATTTGGCGATGTTCCACCCAACTGATGTGCTGATCACGGGCTTTGACATCATTTTCTTCTGGGTGGCACGAATGATTATGTTCACAATGCACTTCATCAAAGATGAAAATGGCAAGCCGCAAGTGCCGTTCAAAACCGTGTATGTAACGGGCTTGATCCGTGATGAAAACGGGCAAAAAATGTCGAAATCAAAAGGCAACGTGCTTGATCCGATTGATATGATTGACGGCATCAGCCTTGAAGATTTGTTAGAAAAACGCACCGGCAATATGATGCAACCGCAATTAGCGGAAAAAATCGCTAAAGCCACCCGCAAAGAGTTTGCCGATGGCATTGCGGCTCACGGTACTGATGCCTTGCGTTTTACCCTCGCCGCCCTTGCCAGCAACGGACGTGATATTAACTGGGATATGAAACGCTTGGAAGGCTATCGCAATTTCTGTAACAAGTTATGGAATGCGAGCCGTTTTGTTCTAACCAATGAGAAGCTAGATTTATCTGAGGGCGAGGTGGAATATAGCCTTGCGGATCGTTGGATTCAATCGGTGTTTAACCGTACAACCCAAGCTGTTCGCACTGCATTCGGGCAATATCGTTTTGATTTAGCCGCCAACGCGATTTATGAATTTACTTGGGATCAGTTCTGCGACTGGTATTTGGAACTCACCAAGCCTGTGTTCGCTCAAGGCTCAGAAGCTCAAAAACGTGGGGCGAGCCGTACGCTAGTGAATGTGTTGGAAAAATTGTTGCGTTTAGCTCACCCGATTATTCCATTCATCACGGAAGAAATTTGGCAAAAAGTGAAAGGCTTTGCGGGCGTGAATGGCGACACCATTATGCTTCAGCCTTATCCGCAATGTGAGCCAAGTCAGCTTGATGAGCAAGCCGAACAGCAAATCAACTGGCTGAAAGAGATTATCATCGCGGTGCGTAATATCCGTGCGGAACGTAATATTGCTCCAAGTAAAGGCTTAGAGGCATTATTACGCCATTTAACGCCAGAACAGCAACAAATTCTTGCCGATAATTGCACATTATTAGCAAGTATGGCGAAATTAGATAGCATTGAAGTGTTAAACGATGGAGTAGAAGCACCATTCTCAGTAACCAAATTGATTGGCAACACGGAACTTCTTATTCCAATGGCTGGCTTTATTGATAAAGCCACTGAATTAGCACGCCTAACCAAAGAACTAGAGAAACTCAATGGTGAAATTGCGCGCATTGAAAACAAATTGAGCAATGAAGCTTTTGTGGCGAAAGCCCCTGAGCAAGTCATTGCTAAAGAACGTGAAAAAATGCAAGGCTATTTGGATGGTCTTGATAAATTAAAAGCACAATATGCTGCTATTGAAGCGTTATAAGTAGAAATAAAAGGCATATCTTTTTGAAGATATGCCTTAAAAATATAAGTAAAAACCTATGATAGCTCGTAGGTTTGTTATTAATAAATAATGTTATTCTTTTATACCTTTAATTTGATAATTAATTTGCCAATATAACAAATCTAAGTAGGCTTTTATTCCTTGAGACTCCATTTCACTTATTTCAAGTTGATATTTAATTTCACCATTCTGTTTATTCCATTGATATTTAATAATGTTTTCAGAATGGAGATCATAAACTGCATCGGGAGTAATAAATACGGTTTCATTAAAAGCAAAATTGAATTTGTTATCTGATTTATTTGATAATAAATTTCTGCCAGCTAAATGCCAATATTCGCAATCAGATAGGCTTAATGAGAATAAAGTTGGCATAATATCTTTATGTGATCCTAGTCTATAAGGATTAAAGTCTATTGGTAAATTTTCTTTTATAGTTGATGGGATATGAATAAAAAATGGTACTGTTTTATCTAAAAACAGATCAAGCGGAAAACGATTTTCCATTGCACGCATATAATGATCACCTGTTGCGGCAATAATTGTTTTTTCTGCAATATTACTTTTTTCTATATTTTCAATAAATTCGCCTAATGCATTTGCTGCATATTGGAATGCCTGCAAAATATTTTTCTGTTCAGTTTTATCCTTAGCTAAAATCTTCCCAGTTAATATATCAGGATTGACCACAAAAGGATGATAATTGTCCGGTGCTTTGAAAGGTGGATGATTTGTCATTGTCAGAATATTAATAAAAAGTGGTTGACTACTTTCTTGCAATAATTTTTCTGCCAATTTAAAAGCATATTCATCAGCAACACCCCAATAGGAGAGAGTAGCTTTTGATTCGGGGAATGTATCTATAATTGAGTTTTGATCATAAAGTTCATCAATACCTTGCAGTGGCATATAGTTGGCTAAATTTCGCCACATAATATTTCCTGCAGTAATAAAAACTGTTTTATAACCTTTACTTTTATAAATAAAGAATGGTGTTTGTGCCAAACTTTTATTTTGTGCGATCGATTGGCTAATATTCTGAATTGGACTATAAAAATAAAGGGAAGATAATGATGGCGCTGTCCCGTTATAGTCAGAAGTAAAAAACTTAAAATAATAATCCTGCTGAAAATATTTTCGTAATTTCCCCAATAAATCATTAGTTTCAACGTTATCAAGTTGTAAAAAATTATGGCCAAAACTTTCCATTAAAGCCATAACAATATGTGGTGGATTCTGTTCTAGAAAAGTATCTTTTTCTGTTTTATCAACAAAAAATCGCTGAGGATTTTCGTATTTAAGGGATTGGCTAGTTGGAATAAATTTTGTGAATTGCTTGATTAGTTTTAAACCTTGCTCTTTGTCAACATTTGAAAATTGAATATCACGTTTTCGATCTTCAAAAGCCCATTTCATTGCAATAATACCATTTGGAACCATCTGATTAATAATACTTAATGCTGAAACTTGGGCGTGCATTTTTGCTAATGGATGAGTGAAAAAATACCCTCTAGCAGCATAAGCAAGATAGATAAAAATGATTAAGCTAAAAATAGTAGTAATGAATGTACTATAATTTTTTATTGCTAAGGGTTGTTGATTTAGAATACAAATAAAAACAAATGTAGGGAAAACAGCAGCTATAATGGTGAGGAATATTAGTTTAAGAATAGGATAATCTTCCCAAATATTATTTAAGACGGCTTTAGTATCATCTTCGACAATACCAAACATAAAAATATTGTAATAGCTTTTATAGGTTTTAAAGTAAAAATAGTTACCGATATTAATACCGGTAAAGAGTAATGAAATTAGAAAAATATAGAAACTGAAGAAGCTAATTGTCGCTTGATAAAGCGAAAATGCGATTAAAACTGAACCAATAATAAAAGGAACAGCAATAATTATTGCACTGATTTTGGCATCATAGCGATACCCCATTTTCCACATACGAGAGAATGAATGATGGTTTTTAGGATCTTGAAATAAGTCAGGCTCGACAAAACTTTTTACCATAGATTTTCTGATTAATGTAGTTTGAATAATATAATAGAAAAATAAAATTGTCAGAGCAAAGAGAAAGTTTAAATAAAAAGTCATTGATGAATCCCTAAAACGAGAGTTATTTATCTTCAAACCAAATTAATGTCGCCATTCTTCCTGTAATTTTATCGCGACGATAAGAATAAAATTTTTCTGGTTCGGAGTAGGTACAATACTCACCACCACTAATATTTTGGGGCAATATTCCCACTTGTTGTAAGCGGATTCTTGCTAACTGATAAATATCTGCAAAATATTTACCTTGATTTTGGGCATCAACCTTAAAAGCCTGTTTTGCTCTTTCATTGTCTAGACAAAAAGCATCAAAAACATCTTGTCCGACTTGAAATGCTTTAGCACTGATCGCCGGAGCAAGCCAGACTTTAATTTTGTCTTTTGGAGCGTTAAAACAGCACAAAGTATTTTCTAATATACCGTTGGCTAATCCCCGCCAACCAGCGTGTGCAGCGGCAACTTCTTTACCATTTTCTGCAGCAAAAATAACTGGTAAGCAATCCGCTGTCATAATTAAGCAGACTTGATTAGGTTGGTTGCTGTAACAGGCATCCGCCGTTTTATCTTCGCTGTTAAGAGGCAATCTCTTAACAAGATTGCTGTGTATTTGCGTGAAAAAAGTTGGTGATTGCGGCAATTGAAATTGTTCTACTAACAATTGTCGATTTTTAGCAACGATTTTTGCGGTATCGCCAACGTGATCGCCTAAATTCATACCGACATAAGCACCGTAGCTGTAACCTCCGGTGCGTAAAGTACTTAATGCGTGAATATTATTCGGCACTTGCCAATTTGGGTAAATAGCATTCATCAATAATCCAATTCATCTTTGTGTAGTTCATAATCTGTTTTTAGGGCATTGACTAATTCAACAAAGTCATCTGGTAAGGGGGCATACCATTCCATTAATTCCCGACTAATCGGATGTTCTAAGCGTAACATAATAGCGTGTAGTGCTTGACGTTGGAATTGTCGTAATACTTCTAATAAGGCTTCACTTGCACCTTTTGGCGGTTTAGGTCGCCCACCATAAGTTTGATCACCGAGTAACGGATGGGCTATATATGCCATATGTACACGAATTTGGTGCGTACGTCCGGTTTCAAGTCGTAATCTTAAGCGAGTGTAGTTGCGAAAACGTTCCATAATGCGATAGTGGGTTACTGCTGGTTTGCCTAATGGATGTACCGCCATATGTGTACGTTTGGTTGGATGGCGAGCCATTGGCTGATCAACTGTTCCGCCTTTAGTCATAATTCCGCTAGCAATGGCTTCGTATTCGCGAGTAATTTGCCGTTTTTGTAATGCACGAACCAGTTTGGTTTGTGCCTCTATTGTTTTGGCAACCACCATTAAACCGGTGGTGTCTTTGTCTAAACGATGTACAATCCCAGCACGCGGCACTTCCGCAATCGGCGGATAATGATATAAAAGAGCGTTTAATACGGTATTATCGGGGTTACCTGCCCCCGGATGGACAACGAGATCTTTGCTTTTATTAATTACAAGGATATGTTCATCTTCGTATACAATATTAAGCGGAATATTTTGTGGTGTAAAACGAGTATCTTCTTCTATTTCTGCCTGCATAATGATTTGTTCCGTGCCGAACACTTTTTCTTTAGGTACGGTAACAATCCTATTATCTACCTGCACTAAACCAGCTTCGATCCAAGTTTTGATGCGAGAACGAGAATATTCCGGAAACAATTCTGCTAAAGTTTGGTCTAAACGTTGACCTAATTGATGAGGTTGAACCTCTGCTGTTAGTTTTTTGTGTTCCATCGTGTTTTTAATTCCAGTAATATAAACATTTAATTATTTGCTGATACACTATACAATAACAGCAACCAATAGAGTTAAAGTCGTGATTTTACCTTAACTGTTCACGAGTTTATAGAGCGAATCAAGAATTGTGTAATTGTTGTGCAATTCACCTAATAAAAATTTAAGGATTTAGATGCATATGAAGAAGATAAAAGTAATTGTTGTGACCGCTTTATCCGCTTTGGTATTATCAGCTTGTTCCAATTCTTCTAAAGAGCAAGTGGAGCAGGCTCCAGTGAGTGAATTATATCAAAAAGCTCAAGAATATTTGCAGGATGAGAATTATCGTCAAGCAATTCGTTATCTTGAAGCTACGGATGATCGTTTTCCATATGGCGAATATGCACAACAGGCAGATTTAAATTTAATTTATGCCTATTACCGCAATGAAGATTATGTGAATACTTTGTCGACAGCGGAGCGTTATTTGCAAAAATATCCGCAAGGTCCTCATTTGGATTATGTGCTATATATTGCTGGTTTAACCAATATGGCGTTGGGGGATAATTTATTCCAGGACTTCTTTGGAGTAGAGCGTTCTTCACGAGAAACTAAGCCGAGAGAAGATGCTTATCATAATTTTGAAACCTTAGTTCGTTATTTCCCGAACAGTGAATATACTCCAGATGCAAAACAACGAATGAACTATATTCGTGAAAGTTTGGCAAAACATCAATATGAAATTGCGGAATTTTATCAGAAACGCGATGCTTATGTTGCTGTAGTGAACCGAATCCAAGATAACTTGCTTCGTTTGTATCCGGACACAAGCTATGCTTATAAAGCATTACCAATGTTACAACAAGCTTATGCAGCATTACATTTAGATAAACAGGCGCAAGAAATTGCGCAGGTTTTAGCAAACAACAAACAAAAACAATTTCCTGAATTAGACAAACCAGAAGCACGTCCGGACGTTAAACCACCGTTGAAGTAAACTTGTTATCAAGAGAAAATGCGATCAATGTGATCGCATTTTTATTGTACGGAACGATAGAGATCTTTGCTATAAAAAATTTGTGTTGGATTATTTAAGTCATAACCGGCAAGGTCGGCAGAGATTTTTATCGGTAAATAATAGTGATAGATTGGTAAAATAATGGCATCAGTTGTTAGCGTGTCAAGAACCTGCTGATAAATTTGTTGTCGTTTTTCATTTGATGTTTCTAACATTGCTTGTTCCAACCATTGATCCACTTTTTCGTTACGATAATGCATTAAATTATCCGGACTTTTAGAGTGAAAATTATTTAAAAATGCGGAAATATCATTGTAATCGGCACACCAACCACTGCGAATAAGTTGAAATTGCTGTTGACTATGCAACAAAGACCATTCTTGCTGGGTTTTCGCCTGAATACTTGCTCTGATTAAATCTGATTGAGAAAACTGACGCACTAAATTTTGTGCAATAGCAATATTTGTCGAGTTGTTATCAACGATTAAACTTAACTGTAATGGATGTTGAATAGTGATCCCTGCCTGTTGTAATAATTGTTCTGGTGGTGCTGAATTGAAATAGGCGCTTAATAACATTGATGAAGGTAATAAATTAGTACTGGCTTTACCGTTAATATTCACGCCATTAATTGCACTTTTACTGGAAATTAGGCTCACTAATGCTTGTCTTACTGCACTATTTTTTAAAGTGTGGTGATGAGGATTCAATTCATAATAATAGCTACATAATTTCGGTACGGTTTGTTGCGTATCATTATTGACATTTAAGTGTAGATCAATCTCTTTTGACTTAAGATTTGTCCTCCAGTATTCAACTTTTTGGAAAGAAACGTGCAATTTTTGCCAATAAAAGGGATTACGCGTTAATATTACTTTGTTTTCATCAATGTTATTTAAAGTATAAGCACCGTTATGTAGAGAGTTTTTTATTGGCAATAAGGAAATATGTGCCAACATTAAGGGAAAATTAGCATTTGCTTTATCCAGTTCAATTTGCAAATGGTGCTCATCTAAAGCAGTTACTCCCAATGTAGCAGGTTCAGCCTGTTTCTGTAGAATAGCTTTGGCATTTTTAGTTGCAATAAAAGCTAAATATTGTGCTGATGGTGAATTTTCTATAAATAAATTTTGCCAACTTTTCACAAAATCGGTAGCGGTAACGCTAGAGCCATCTGACCATTTAGCATCATTTCGTAAAGAAAATAGCCAAACTTTGTTATCTTTTGTTTGCCAAGATTGAGCAATAGCCGGAATAATATTGCCGTGAAGATCGTAACTTACCAACCCTTCATAAAGATCATAAATAATCGCACTATTTTGCAGATCTGTAACTTGTTGGGGATTGAGTTGAAAATGCGAAAACTCGCCTCCGCGGATAAGTGTTTGTCGAGATGGTGTTTTATTTTCTGTGATTGCAGTTGTTGTTTGTGAAGAGGGCTGTTGATCACAACTAGCTATTGCCAATAATGCACAAATAATAAAACTTTTTTTATTTAAAAACTTATGCCACATTAGTGTAATAATCCTGGAAACAAATTAGAAATTCCTGTAACACAGATCTCAATACCGAGCGCCATTAGAATTAATCCCATAATACGTGTGACCACATTGCTACCAGTTTTACCGAGATATTTCATAATCATTGGACCGGAGCGGAAAATGGCATAACACATTACCGAAAAAATTAAAATAGCCATCGCGAAACCGAGCCAATCTATCCAGCTGTTATAACGTGAAGCCCAGACAATAGTTGAACTGATAGCACCTGGTCCTGCGATTAACGGCATTGCAAGTGGAACAACAGCAATGCTTTCACTTTCAGAAAAATTGGTTGCCCGTTCTTCTTTATTTTGTTTTTCTTCCCCTAATTTACCGCTGATCATTGTCATTGCAATCGAAATAACGAGCAGACCACCGGCGATACGGAAGGAGTTAATAGAAATACTGAAAAAATTAAGCAATGCTTGACCAACAAACAGGCTGGTAAGTAAAACTACACCAATTGCGGTGGATGTAACTAACATTGTTTTTTGGCGTTCGGTTTCATATTGGTTACTCGTCATACTCATAAAAATAGGTAATGACCCTAATGGGTTAGTGACTGCAAATAATCCAATAAAAAACTGCATATAAATAGGGAAGTTTTCAATAAATGTCATAAGCATTAATAATTTCAGTATTGAATAAATTAGAAAGCGTTTATTATGGCATAAGAAGCTGTTATTTACACGCCGCAGTAATTACAATCTCTACTTTCCAGTTTGGATCGGCAAGTTTTGCTTCAACGGTAGATCGTGCAGGTGCTTTACCTGCAACGACCCATTGATCCCAAGCACGATTCATTTCAGCATAGTCATTTATATTAGCTAAGAAGATTTCTGCGCGTAAAATACGAGATTTATCTGAACCGCTTTTTTCCAATAAAATATCGATAAGTTGCAAAATTTGTTGAGTTTGCTCATAGGTGTTCAATGATGAGTCTTCTGCAACTTGTCCTGCTAAATAGACAATTCCAGCATAAATAGTGGCTTCTGATAGACGGTTATTAGAATCAATATGTTTAATTTCGCTCATAAAGCACTCCTTTAAGTTATAGCTGACGAATTATTTTAAGGGTAAAATGAGTTTCAATTAATAGAACAATCGATAAAGTGTTGCTCTATGAATTTTACACTGATTTGGAAGGGGAACTCCCCGAAAATGAGCCACATTCTACCGCCCTGCATAGCGATGTTTCAACTATTAAGGAGTTTTTGATGAAACCGTTAATTTCTAATCAACACGGAGCGATTGTGATGGCATTATTGCCTTTTTTATATGGAATGCTACTTTCTAAACCGATTTGGTTGCATTGGCTTCTTCTGCTTGCTTGGTTTTCACTCTATTTGATGACCTATCCGTTTCTGGCGTTATTTAAAGGCAGAAATTTGGCACTGTATCGCCGTTGGACCTTTATTTATGGAGGGGCGAGTTTGATGTTTGCTATTTTGCCTTTATGGTATAACCCTCGTATTCTTTGCTTTTTAGGTGCAATGCTACCATTTGTTTTAATCAATATTTACTATACAAGGCAGAAAAATGAGCGAGCATTATTGAATGATATTGCTGCTATTTTGATTTTTGCGATTGCTGGAATGGCGGCTTATTTCTTTTCGCAACAAAAATGGGATCAAAATATGATTTCAATTGCGTTCTATCCTACACTCTTTTTTGTTGGCACGACTTTATATGTGAAAAGCGTAATGCGAGAACGGAAAAATCCGTATTATTATTATCTTTCTTGTTTATTTCATATACTGTGTGTCGTTATTGGCTTGTTTGTTAATATTGGTGTTGTCTTGGCTTATCTGTTACCAATGATACGCGCAATTTTTTTACCAAAATACAAATTATCAGTAAAACAGATTGGTTTAATCGAGTTTGTTATTTCCCTCTATTTTTTGATCGTGCTTTATTTAGCAACGGCATAACTAAATACGGAAAGGTGATGCCTTTGTTCGCTATTAAAAAAATGCTAGAATTTGCGCTTTGTAATCAACAGCGACAGAAAAAAGATGAGTGAAAATATTTATAATGCGAATGATATAACTGTTCTGAAGGATCTTGAACCGGTGCAATTACGTCCCGGAATGTATACTGATACCACCCGTCCTAATCATCTTGGTCAAGAAGTTATTGATAATAGTGTTGATGAAGCTTTAGCTGGATATGCTACTAAAATTGAGGTTATTCTCTATCCGGATCAATCTTTAGAAGTGATTGATAATGGGAGAGGAATGCCGGTGGATATTCACCCTGTAGAAAAAATTTCTGGTATTGAGTTGATCTTAACTAAACTGCATGCTGGTGGAAAATTCTCGAATAAAAACTATCAGTTTGCTGGTGGTTTGCACGGTGTTGGGATCTCGGTTGTAAATGCTCTCTCTGCACGCGTTGATGTTTCTGTTAAACGTAATGGTGAAATTTATCATATCGCTTTTTCCGATGGTAAAAAAATAGAAGAATTGGAAGTCGTTGGCTCTTGCGGAAGACGTACAACCGGTACGACTGTAAGGTTTTGGCCGAATGCTAAATATTTTGATTCTGCAAAATTTTCTGTTTCACGTCTTCGTCATTTGTTACGTGCTAAAGCGGTGCTTTGTCCGGGATTGGAAATAAAATTTATTGATAAAGTTAATCAAACGGAAGAGCGCTGGTGTTATCAGGATGGTCTTTCTGATTATTTATTGGAAGCTGTAGATGGAGTAACCACTTTGCCAGAACAACCGTTTATCGGTGAATTTAAAAGTGATACCGAAGCTGTTAATTGGGCTTTATTCTGGTTACCTGAGGGAGGTAATATTATTGGCGAAAGTTATGTCAATTTGATTCCTACCCCATTAGGAGGGACACACGTTAATGGGTTGCGTCAAGGTTTGTTAGATGCGATGCGAGAATTTTGTGAGTTTCGTAATTTATTGCCACGCGGTGTCAAGTTAACGGCGGATGATATTTGGGAACGTTGTGCTTATATTTTGTCGTTAAAAATGCAGGATCCGCAATTTGCTGGACAGACAAAAGAGCGCTTATCTTCTCGTCAGAGTGCCGTATTTGTTAGCGGTGTAGTCAAGGATAGTTTTAGTTTATGGCTTAATCAACATATTCAACAAGCGGAGCAGTTGGCAGAAATGGCAATTGCTTCGGCACAACGTCGTTTACGTAGTGCGAAAAAAGTGGTGCGTAAAAAATTAGTGAGCGGTCCGGCATTACCCGGAAAATTGGCAGACTGTACCCAACAGGATTTGAATCGAACTGAGTTGTTTTTGGTGGAGGGTGATTCTGCCGGAGGTTCAGCAAAACAAGCCCGAGATCGTGAATATCAGGCGATTTTGCCATTACGTGGAAAAATTCTTAATACTTGGGAAGTGGCTGGTGATCAAGTGCTAGGTTCACAAGAAATTCACGATATTGCCGTGGCATTAGGAATTGATCCTGATACTGATGATTTATCTCAATTACGCTATGGGAAAGTGTGTATTCTAGCGGATGCGGATTCCGACGGTTTGCATATTGCTACCTTATTATGTGCATTGTTTTTGCGTCATTTCCCTAAATTAGTGGAAGAAGGGCACGTTTATGTTGCGATGCCACCATTATACCGTATTGATTTAGGTAAAGAGGTGCATTACGCCTTAGATGAAAATGAAAAAGAGGCAATTTTGGAACGTCTAAAATCCAGAAAGGGTAAAATTAATGTTCAGCGTTTTAAAGGATTAGGCGAAATGAATCCTTTGCAATTACGTGAAACGACGATGGATCCAAATACACGACGTTTGGTTCAGCTAGTTTATCAACCGAATCAAAGCAGTGATAACGAAATGGATCATACATTAGAAATGTTAGATATGCTTTTGGCGAAAAAACGTGCGGATGATCGTAAAAACTGGTTACAAGAAAAAGGCGATCACGCAGAGTTAAACGTTTAAGTTTGGTAAAGAGAGATGAGTACAATTAATTACGAAGGCGTTGAGCAGATGCCGATAGGGCATTTTACGGAGAATGCGTACCTCAATTATTCAATGTATGTGATTATGGATCGTGCATTGCCATTTATCGGCGATGGTTTAAAACCGGTGCAGCGTCGTATTATTTATGCGATGTCCGAATTAGGTTTGAATGCGAGTGCGAAGTATAAAAAATCGGCGCGTACGGTCGGGGATGTACTGGGTAAATTCCATCCGCACGGCGATAGCGCTTGTTATGAAGCAATGGTATTGATGGCTCAGCCGTTTTCTTATCGCTATCCGCTGGTTGATGGGCAAGGAAACTGGGGGGCACCGGATGACCCGAAATCTTTTGCGGCAATGCGTTATACCGAATCTCGTTTATCAAAAATTTCAGAATTATTGCTTTCGGAATTGGGGCAAGGAACGGTCGATTATCAGCCAAATTTTGACGGTACCCTTGATGAGCCACAATATTTGCCGGCAAGATTACCACATATTTTATTGAACGGTACTACCGGAATTGCTGTTGGAATGGCGACCGATATTCCTCCACATAATATTAATGAGATTGCTCAAGCATTAATTTTATTGTTGGATCATCCAGATGTCTCAATGGATGAATTATTAAATATTGTTAAAGCTCCAGATTTTCCAACAGAGGCAGAAATTATTACGCCTAAAGAGGATTTGCGAAAAATCTATTTAAATGGTAAAGGTTCGCTAAAAATGCGTGCAGTATGGAGCAAAGAGGACGGTGAAATTGTAATTACTGCACTGCCTTATCAGGCTTCAGGTGCTAAAATTATTGAGCAGATTGCAACACAGATGCGCAATAAGAAATTGCCAATGGTGGATGATGTTAAAGATGAATCGGATCACGAAAATCCAACCAGATTGGTGATTGTTCCACGTTCTAATCGAGTTGATGAAAATGAACTCATGGCGCATCTGTTTGCTACTACGGATTTAGAAAAAAGTTATCGTGTCAATATGAATATGATCGGTTTAGATCGTAAACCGGCAGTGAAAAATTTATATACGATTTTAACGGAATGGCTCAGTTTCCGTCGTCAAACGGTCACTCGTCGCTTGCAATATCGTTTGGATAAGGTTTTATCACGATTGCATATTTTAGAAGGGTTGTTAATTGCATTCTTAAATATTGATGAAGTTATTCATATTATTCGCAATGAAGATGAACCTAAACTGGAGTTAATGTCGAGATTTGCATTATCAGAAGCTCAGGCTGAAGCGATTTTGAATTTACGTTTGCGTCATTTGGCAAAATTGGAAGAAACTGAATTAAAAGCGGAACAACAACAATTAGAACAGGAACGTAAACAACTGGAAAAAATATTATCTTCAGATAAAAGTTTGAATCAATTAATCAAAAAAGAGATTGAGCAAGATGCAAAAACATATGCCAGCCCGAGATTATCGAAAATTGTTGAGCGCGAGGAGGCAAAAGCGATTTCTGAAAGCGCTTTAGTACCGGTAGAGCCAGTAACGGTGATTCTCTCTGAAATGGGATGGGTTCGTTGTGCCAAAGGACACGATATTGATCCAAAAAGTTTAAGTTATAAGGCGGGAGATAATTATTTGTCCCACGTTTGTGGTCGTTCTAATCAACAGGTTATTTTCCTTGATAGCACAGGACGGAGTTATAGTTTGGATCCCCTTTCTTTACCTTCTGCTCGTTCACAAGGAGAACCGATAACCGGTAAATTAACATTGCCGACAGGCGCAATGATAGAACAGCTATTGATGCCGAAAGCAGAACAAGCACTATTAATGGCATCTGATGCCGGTTATGGTTTTGTCTGCAATACGGAAGATTTAATCACTCGTAATAAAGCAGGTAAAGCGGCGATTTCATTACCTGAAAATGCAAAAGTGTTGCCTCCTGTAGTGATTGAAAACAAATCGGTTTTATTGGTGGCAATTACTTCAGCGAACAAAATGTTACTCTTCCCACTCAGTGAATTGCCGGAGTTATCAAAAGGAAAAGGAAATAAAATTATCAATATTCCTGCTGCGAAAGCAAAAGCAAGAGAGGAGTTGTTGGTGAGATTATTTGTAATTGAAGAGGGCAGTTCTTTGATATTCCGTTCCGGTAAGCGTAAAGTGACTTTGGATGCGAAAGAAATCAGACATTATTACGGTGAACGTGGTCGTAAAGGCACTCCATTACCACGCGGTATACAGAATAGTGCGGAAATAGAGATTATTCCACCGGAAAAACCGGAAGAATTTGTATTAACAAATTAAGCACAGAAATATGAAGGTAAATATTTGCTATTGCAATAGTAAAAAGGTAGAATATGCGACTCTTATCGTGGCTGGATTAGAGATCGGCTACGATGTGTTTTAATTTAACTTTATTAGGAGTTTATTTATGTCTCTAAGTACTGAAGCAAAAGCGAAAATCGTCGCCGAATACGGTCGTGATGCAAAAGATACTGGTTCGCCAGAAGTTCAGATTGCATTATTAACTGCACAAATTAACCATTTGCAAGAACATTTCTCAGTTCACAAAAAAGATCACCATGGTCGTCGTGGTTTACTAGGGATGGTTTCTCGTCGTCGTAAATTGTTAGATTATTTAAGACGTTCTAACTTAGACAGTTATACTAAATTAATCGCAAGTTTAGGTTTACGTCGATAATTTTTTTACGTTTTTGTATAGCTCGAAAACACCTGTTTTCGAGCTTTTTTGTTTTTATCAATTATACATTTTGTCAACCTCTTTGCACATAATGTGTGCGGATGAGTATAACTATATGTATTCTTAGTATTTACTATCAATTGTACAGCTGTACAAATCCTTAAATCTCTTCTACCTCCTCGTTTATCAAACTATGTTAAATTAATATGTATAAAATTAAAAAATACATTTAAATTATAAAAATTAATAAAAAAGATGACAAAAATATTAATGAAATGTTGATATATTGCTCCATTTTTATATCATCCTAAGAAGCAGAGTCATGATTACATATGTAAAAGTGCTGTTATTTTATCTGCCAGCATAAACATTTTGTGCTTCATTCTCTAAAACTTTAGTTTGTTTCTGTATTGAGGTTATTTTTTATGAAACTGAGTAGTAAACAGACCAAATGGAGCTTGGTACTTATCTGTGCCACTTTTTTATTAAGTGGTTGTGAGAATGCTGTATTGCTCAATCCTAAAGGTCAAATCGGGATGGCGGAGCGTGATCTCATCCTGATTGCAACCGGTTTAATGTTGCTTGTCGTGATTCCGGTAATCATAATGGCAATCGTATTTGCCAGAAAATATCGGGAAAGCAATGTAAAAGAGAAATACTCTCCAAACTGGGCGCATTCCAATAAGATCGAAATGGTGGTTTGAGGAATTCCTGTCATCATTATCCTTATTTTAGGAACCATCACTTGGAAAACCACCCATTCACTTGATCCATACCGCCCATTAGAACATGAGAATAAACCAATCACTATTCAAGTCGTTTCTCTA
Organism: Gallibacterium genomosp. 1; assembly: GCF_001678575.1. Classification (NCBI taxonomy): domain Bacteria; kingdom Pseudomonadati; phylum Pseudomonadota; class Gammaproteobacteria; order Pasteurellales; family Pasteurellaceae; genus Gallibacterium; species Gallibacterium genomosp. 1. The sequence continues at coordinate 6,917 of NZ_JTJP01000002.1, read as the reverse complement.
GATTGGAAATGGTTGTTTATTTATCCTGAGCAAGGCATTGCGACGGTGAATGAAATTGCCTTCCCACAAAATACCCCTATAGAATTCAAAATCACTTCAGATACTGTGATGAATTCTTTCTTCATTCCACAATTGGGTAGCCAAGTTTATGCGATGGCTGGTATGCAGACTAAACTACATTTGATCGCTGATGAACCCGGTACTTATAAAGGTATTTCTGCGAGTTATAGTGGTTCAGGATTTTCGGGTATGAAATTCAACGCGATTGCTACTCCGGATGAAGCCTCTTTTGCAGATTGGGTCGCTAAAGTGAAACAGTCACCAGATTCTTTGAACACTATGGATGCATATAATCAAGTCGCTATCCCGAGTAAATATGATAAGCCGAAATATTTCTCCAGTGTAGTTCCGAATCTCTTTTATGACATTATGGCAAAATTTGGTAGTCCGCATATGCATAAGCTGGATATGCAAGGGCATAGCACACATATTTCACATAATGAGTCATCAGTCGCAATTACTGAATAGTTAAATAAGCATCGAAGGAATAACTATGTTAGGAAAATTATCATTAGACGCGATACCGTTTCATGAACCTATTGTGATGGTAACGGTTAGCGGTATTATTTTGGGCGGTATTGCTGTCATTATCGCTTTAACTTATTTTAAATTGTGGGGGCCGTTATGGCGTGACTGGATTACGACTGTTGACCATAAACGTATTGGTATTATGTATATCTTTTTAGCTATCATTATGTTAATACGTGGTTTTGCCGATGCAATTATGATGCGTAGTCAGCAGTTTTTAGCATCAGGGGGCTACGCAGGCTTTTTGCCACCGGAACACTATGACCAAATCTTTACGGCTCACGGTGTTATTATGATTTTCTTCGTAGCTATGCCGTTTGTGATCGGTTTAATGAATATTGTTATTCCATTGCAAATTGGTGCTCGCGACGTTGCATATCCGTTTTTAAACAATTTAGGCTTTTGGTTTACCGCTGTTAGTGTGGTTTTGATTAACCTCTCTTTGGGGATTGGTGAGTTCGCTAAAACCGGTTGGTTGGCTTATCCGCCATTGTCGGAATTGCAATATAGTCCTGATGTGGGCGTCGATTATTGGATTTGGACGTTACAGATATCGGGTATAGGAACGACATTAAGTGCGATTAACTTTATTGCCACTATCCTCAAAATGCGTGCACCGGGGATGAGCTTGATGAAAATGCCAATTTTCTGTTGGGCTTCTTTCTGTTCTAACGTGTTGATTTTAACTTCATTCCCGATTTTAACCGCAAGCGTTGCTTTACTTACATTAGATCGTTATTTGGGTACCCATTTCTTCACCAATGATTTGGGTGGCAATATGATGATGTATATCAACTTAATCTGGGCGTGGGGCCATCCGGAAGTATATATTCTGGTGTTACCTATGTTTGGGGTTTATGCGGAAGTTACAGCTACTTTCTCTCGTAAGAAAATGTTTGGTTATACCTCAATGGTGTGGGCGACAGTATGTATTACTATCTTGTCTTTCATCGTTTGGTTACACCATTTCTTTACTATGGGATCAGGCGCAAATGTTAATGCTTTCTTTGGTATAGCAACAATGATTATTTCCATTCCAACAGGGGTGAAAATTTTCAATTGGCTGTTCACGATGTATCAAGGGCGTATCAAACTTAGTGTACCGATGTTATGGACTATTGGTTTTATTGTGACCTTTGCTATTGGTGGAATGACAGGTGTGCTATTGGCAGTACCGGCTGCTGACTTTGTGTTACACGGCAGCGTATTCTTAATTGCTCACTTTCATAACACTATTATTGGTGGTGTGGTGTTCGGGCTCTTTGCTGGATTGAACTACTGGTTCCCTAAAGCATTCGGTTTTACTTTAAACGAAAAATGGGGTAAACGTGCATTTTGGTGTTGGCAAATCGGTTTCATTGTTGCGTTTTTACCGCTATATGCATTAGGTTTTATGGGAATGACTCGCCGATTAAGCCAACAAATTGATCCTGAATATCATACATTACTCGGCGTAGCAGCACTTGGTGCAGTGATTATTGCTTTGGGTATTGCTTGTCAGTTTATTCAACTTGGTGTATCTATCCGTGATCGAAATAAAAACAGAGATACCACCGGCGACCCTTGGGGTGGACGTACTCTTGAATGGGAAACTTCTTCACCACCACCTTTCTATAATTTTGCGGTGACTCCTAGAGTAGAAGAGCGTGATGCTTTTTGGGATAACAAAGAAAAAGGTGTGGCTTATGCTAAACCAACAACTTATGCCCCTATTCATATGCCGAAAAATACCGCTGCGGGTGTCATCATTGCTGTATTTACTATGATTTTCGGTTTCGCAATGATATGGCATATCTGGTGGTTAGCAATCGTGAGTTTCGTCGGTATGGTTGTTACTTGGATTGCTAAAAGTTTCGATCAAGATGTGGATTATTATGTTCCTGTCGATCAAATTGAAACGATTGAAAATAAACACTTTAAAGAATTATCTCAAGCAGGGCTGCAATAATGTCAACAAATACTGTAATACATAACGGTGTCCATCAAGGACACCACGATACTGGGCCGATTAAAGTTTTCGGGTTTTGGATTTATTTAATGAGCGACTTGATTCTCTTTTCTTGTCTGTTCGCAACCTATATCGTGTTGTTACCAGGTACAGCAGGGGCACCGAGCGGCAAAGATATTTTTGAGTTACCTTATGTATTAGTGGAAACCTTCCTATTGTTATTCAGTTCCATTACTTATGGGTTTGCTGTTTTAGCAATGAATCGCAATAATGTTAGGCAGGTTTTATTATGGTTAGTAGTAACTTTCCTATTTGGTGCTGCTTTCGTTGGTATGGAAATCAATGAGTTCCACCATTTAATTGCACAAGGTGTAGGGCCTGATCGTAGTGGTTTCCTTTCCGGATTCTTTACCTTGGTCGGTACACACGGTTTACATGTTACTGCCGGATTGATTTGGATGGTGGTGATGATGATTCAGGTGGTTACACGCGGTTTATCTGCGGTTAACCGTACTCGTCTAATGTGTTTAAGTTTATTCTGGCACTTCCTTGACATTGTTTGGATTTGTGTCTTTTCCGTTGTTTATTTAATGGGGGTCTTGCTATGAGTTACGATAACCACGATTATGCCACTACTGAACACGGTAGTGTTAAAAGCTATCTTATTGGTTTTGGTTTATCTGTTATTTTGACATTAATTCCATTCCTGATGGTGATGAATGGCAGTGCATCCAAAATATCATTATTGGTAATTATTGCTGTCACTGCTGTGATACAGCTAATTGTTCAGCTTGTCTGTTTCTTGCATATGGGAACTTCTGAAGATGGACGCTGGAATCTCATATCATTTATTTTTACCGCAATTGTGATTCTATTATTGGTGGCATTATCCATCTGGATTATGTGGAGTTTGAATGCCAATATGATGGCAGGCTAATAGGGTTTACTATGATTAAATCTTACCTACAAGTTACCAAACCGGGAATTATCATCGGCAATCTTATTTCGGTTGTCGGTGGGTTTCTGTTAGCGGCCAAAGGGCATATGGATCATACGCTGTTTTCTTATACGATTCTTGGTGTGTCATTAGTAGTCGCATCAGGTTGTGCATTTAATAATCTGATTGATCGTGATATTGATCGCAAAATGGAACGTACTAAAAATCGTGTATTAGTTAAAGGTTTAGTATCAGTACATACTACGTTTACCTTAGCCATAGTATTAGGCGTTTTAGGATTTGCTATCCTTTATTTTGGCGCCAATCCTCTAGCTATGTGGCTGGCTGTTATGGGTTTTGTGGTATATGTGTTTGTGTATAGCCTTTATATGAAGCGCCATTCTGTTTATGGTACGCTCATAGGTAGTTTGTCTGGTGCCGCTCCACCTGTTATTGGTTATTGTGCTGTAAGTAATGAATTTGATACGGGTGCATTGATTTTATTAGCTATTTTTAGTTTGTGGCAAATGCCACATTCTTATGCTATTGCGATTTTCCGTTTCAAGGACTATCAAGCAGCCAATATTCCTGTGTTGCCAGTGGTAAAAGGTATTGCTGTTGCTAAGCATCATATTTTGCTGTATATCATAGCCTTTATGTTTGCTGCACTTATGTTATCAATAGGTGGTTATGCCGGTTATAAATACCTTGTGGTAGCCACTGCTGTAAGTGTGTGGTGGTTATGTATGGCATTATCGGGTTATAAATCAGAGAATAATGATTATGTTTGGGCAAGAAAATTGTTTGTCTTTTCTATCATTGCTATTTGTACCCTAAATATTATGATGTCTATTGATTTTATGGTTCCGGCACATTCAATTGTTAGTTTGACCAATTAATTGTTTGATAAACTTACTCAGCATCATATAAAAAATCTGTCCTTTGGGCAGATTTTTTATATTTTCCTAATTTTGTTAAAAATAGTATGAATAAAACAGTGCTTAATAATGATAATTGTATGACCGTTGAAGAGCGTAAAGCTACTTGGGGACTTGGTACAATTTTTTCCTTACGTATGTTTGGAATGTTTATGGTATTACCAGTATTAACTACTTATGGAATGCATTTGCAGGGAGCGAATCAGATTCTTATCGGTATAGCTATTGGTATATATGGTTTTATGCAAGCGATCTTTCAAATCCCTTTTGGTTTATGGTCTGATAAGATAGAACGTAAAACTTTAATTATTTTAGGGTTATCCATTTTTGTGATTGGTAGCATCATTGCTGCTTTGTCTAGCTCAATTTGGGGAGTGATTATTGGGCGAGCCTTACAAGGTAGTGGTGCAATTTCTGCGGCGGTAATGGCATTATTATCCGATTTGACACGTGAACAGATTCGTACTAAAGCAATGGCATTTATAGGTGTATCTTTTGGTATTACTTTTGCGGTTGCTATGGTGACAGGACCTATCATTACCTACCAGATTGGTTTACAAGGGTTATTTTGGTTTATAGCGGTATTGGCTACAGGCGGGATTTTCTTAACCATAACAGTGATTCCAAAAAGTCAATATCACATACGTAACAGTGAATCGGCAGTGATTAAAGGTTGTTTGAAAGAGGTATTAAAACAACCACAGATAATGAAACTTAACATTGGTATTTTCTGTATGCATTGTTTGTTGATGACAACTTTTATTGCTTTACCTCTTTGTTTTGAGCAGACCGGTTTTCCAGCTTATCGTCATTGGCAGATTTATCTTGTCACAATGTTGATTGCTTTTGTAAGTGTAGTTCCGGGGATTATTATTGCTGAAACTAAACGCAAAATGAAGGTTGTTTTCTTGCTCTGTATTATGATCTTGATTGCTGCTGAAGCAACTTTATGGTGTGCAGATAATCAGTTGTGGGTGCTTATTCTTGGAACTTTATTGTTTTTTATCGGCTTTAATCTTATGGAAGCATTGCTTCCTTCCCTTATTAGTAAAGAAGCACCTGCAGGAAGCAAAGGCACAGCGTTAGGAATTTATTCGACATTCCAGTTTTTTGGTGCTGCCGCCGGAGGAAGTATCGGCGGCTGGATTGTTGGGCATTTTGGCACAGAGGTATTGTTTCTAACAGCAATGCTGTTGGCGGTCTTATGGCTCGCGCTTGCTTTTACGATGAATGAGCCCCCATATTTGGCTAATTTGCGTATTCGGCTTACTGGACTTACTGAACTTACTGAATGTCGTAATAATGATGTATGGAAAGATTTTTTCTTACGACAAACCGGGGTTTATGAAGCTATTATCATTCCTGAAGATCAATGTGCTTATATTAAAATTGATAGTACGATGACAACTCGCCAAGTTTTGGAGGCAGCAGTCGCAAAACAAGAAAAAACAGATTTATGCTAGCTGTGGATTGTTTTATTAACAATGTCTGAAAACACACGGTTTATGGCTAATACCATTTAATTTGGAAGAGTGACTCTCTTTCAACTCTTTAACTTATAAGAAGTATTTCAGATATTTTCTGTGAGTTAAAACATAAATTAACATTTAAAAGGAATCGGATGAAAAAGTGGCTTGAAGTCTTATAGCATTAGCCTTTGAGTCGCTTTTGAGCAACAACTCGGTTGATTATGACTAAAAAATTGGTAGTAACTATAAAAAATAGCTACTACCAAATTTTCTGTTTATTAAGCACTGTACAAACAATAAAAATAATACGATCAAAATATAAATAATTTTAGCAACTAAATATTATTAAACTTGTTTTTCTGCTAAAAACTTATTTGTTCTATTTTTTTAAAGAAAAAGATTCTATTGGCTATAATAGAATCTTTTTGATTAATTATTCTTCTTTCCCTTTCATATTATTTAATGCAAGTAATCCTTTATCACAACTTTTAATTTGGTGTTCAACGCTCATTTGTAAGATTTTTTGTTTGCTTTCGGATAGTTTGTTTTTGATGTTTGCAATCTGTAGATGAGTTCCGGGTTGTTTTTCTGCTTCTGAAATGAGTTCTTCTGTCTGTTGGAATAATTGTTGACATTGGCTAGGGATTTGAGGGTTTTTGTTTGCAAAACTATTAGAAGTTAAAGCACAAAAAAACAGCGCTACTAAGAAACTAAATTTAAACATATACTGACCGTAAGATTTTAAAAAATCCGTTGAAAAAATGTGCAATAAAAATAACAAAAAAAGAAGGTATTGTCTATAAAAAATGACTTCATCAAAGGAATAAAAAGTTGTTTTTGTCGGTAAATCAAAAAATAAGTTTTTAATAAAATGTTACAAAAAATATAAAAATTGATATGTATCAAATAATATTCTGTTATTGAAATTTATTTTTTTGATTTTAATACGATTTTGTGATCAATCTAAAACTTTTTGAGTTTCCTCTACCCTATTTTTAGGAGTAAAATAAAAGATGAATTAAATGGTTAGAGTAATC
>NZ_JTJP01000001.1:0-50147 GCF_001678575.1 Gallibacterium genomosp. 1 | reverse complement strand
TTTTTTTTTTTTTTTTTTTAAACTAAGAAAGTTTTTGTTTACTAAAACAGTTTAGTAGCAAAACAAAGCTTTCATTGTATTTTTTATTAATTTCACAACACTTTTAACGGAGATTTCTATGCAAAAACTTCCTTTTAAACAAATTGCGCTTGTTACACTTTTTTCACTAGGTATTGTTGCTTGTGGGAGCTCCGGTGGTGGTAACAATTCATCAAGCGGTACTTATGCAATTGGTGATGTAAGATTTGAGAGAGATGGCGCAGGAGAACTCGTTGATGCAAGACATAAAATTGTTAATGCGTCGGAGAGTAATGCAAGCGTTTATAAACAAGTTTATGAAACACTCGTCAATCAAACAGGAGAAAATGCGTATCATCAATCCTATACTGCTTATGGATTACACAATATGGGAACATCTGATTCACCGGACTATCGTGTTGTTTTTGCAGCAAAAGATATACCTAATACCCTACCAACTAACTTAGATGCCAGTTATCAAGGAAAAGCTATTTTCACTGATCCAGAACAAGCAAATCAATTCTTAAGCGGTACAATGAATATGACCATTAAGGATGAGGGAATTACTGGAGCGTTTGACTTTGCTCAAAATGGAAAACTTACTATTAGCGGAGAAATTAACACTGAAGAAAATATGGCTGAAATCAGCAAAATGGGTAATGGGCGTGCTTTTAATATGTTCGGTGAAGTAAACGGTGATATTAAAGGTTATACCCTTAACGGTTATTTCTACGGTTCTGTTGCAGGTAAACAATATGAAGAGGTTGTGGGTGCAATAACCGGTAATTTAAAACAAGGAACGACACAGATTGAAGCGCAAGGCGTATTCGCTGGTAGCAAACAATAATATAACCAATCAATACACTTCATAAGAAGTGTATTGATTATTCTGTAACATTAATGTTTTATGACCATAATGAAAAATAAATTTCTCTTTCCTTTAATCCTTTTTTTATCATTCTCTGTTCAAGCAAATTCTGTTGTATCTACAGAAAATATGCCAAACACTAATATTGATTTTTGGCAAGAACAATTTAAAAATAATAAAGACCTTACTGAAAAAGGATTAAATCTTGCTATTCAACAAAGAGATTTTAATTTAATTAATACATTTTTATCTTTATATCTAACTTTTCCTAAACCGGATCAGTTCTTAGTTCTGTTCGCTGAAAGTCTTTTAGCTCAGAATGAACAAAACTATACCAAATCGATCAATTTATTACGACGAATCCTTGCTATCAATCCTAAATTAAATCCGGTACGGCTCGAATTAGCCAAAGCTCTCTTTTTAAATCAACAAAATAATGAAGCACAAGCGCAATTTGAGCTTGTCAAATCAGATAATTTACCTCCGGCTCTTGAACAACTCATTGATTTATATCTTGAAGCAATTCAACGACGTAATCGTTGGTATAGTCAATTTAACGCCTATTATACCCAAACCGATAATGTCAATAACGTTTCTTCAGATATAAATATTGGGAATACAGGTTTTCTGAAAAATCCAAGTATGCTGCCTCAATCGGCACACGGTATTGCTTTTAGCAACAACATAGGAAAAGATTTCAATCTAATATCTACGCATTATCTTGCCTTAGGAAACTATCTTAATGGTAAATACTATTGGGATAATCACGATTATACTGATATTCAAGATCGCCTTAATCTAGGCTATAAATATAAAAATGCAGTTCAACAATTAGCAATTTTACCTTTTTATCAATGGCGATGGGTAGCTAATAAACGATATCAACAAAGTTATGGTATTTCCCTAGCGTGGTCGCATTGGCTAAATAATCATTTTCAATTATCTAACACACTTGAATACGCAAAAAATAAATATTCACAAACCAAAATATTAGATGGGGATAGCAAATCCATTTCCAGCACTTTATTTTGGTTACCGAAAAGCACTCAATTTATATATATAGGATTTGATGCACTGTGGGAAAATACACAAGAAAAGCAATATTCTCATCATACGCATAGCCTACGCTTAGGTTGGAAACAGGAATGGAAGCTTGGAATTTCTAGTCAGATAAATTTTTCTATTTCAAAACGTAAATATCATGATCAAGCTGTACTAGGGGGCATTTTACCGCTTAATAAAACGAGGAAAGATCATATCTATCAAGCTAACTTAACCCTATGGAAACGAGATTGGCAATGGTGGAATATTACACCGAAACTACAATTTAATTGGAAACAACAGGTAAGTAATATTCCGTCAATGTATTCTTATACAGATAAGAACATCAATCTGTTATTTGAAAAACAATTTTGATTAAATATTTGGAATTAAATATTTACCAAAATCTTCAATTAAAAATCACTATCTATTATCCACGCTGCTTTTTAACCAATAAAAAAGCCTGATATCGAAAATATCAGGCTTACTCCAAAATTCCATCTCTCGCTTAGTGGTGATGATGCCCACCGCAGCCACAGCCACCGTGTCCACCTCCGCAGCAGCCATCTTCATCATCGTGATGATGATGTCCTCCGCAACACCCCTCACCTTCTTGATGTAAATGACCATGTGCAATCTCTTCTGCTGTAGCTTCACGCACAGAAACAACTTCAACAGTAAATAATAAAGTTTGACCGGCAAGCATATGGTTACCATCAACTACTACATCTTCATCCGTTACTTCAGTAATAACAACCGGTAATGGTCCGATGTCAGTGTCAGCAATAAAACGCATTCCCGCCTGTAACTCATCAACACCGTGGAACACATCTTTCGGCACACGTTGCACTAAATTGTCATTATATTCACCATAACCCTCTTGTGGTGATACTTTCACGTCAAATTTTTCACCAACTTCTTTGCCTTCCAATGCATTTTCTAAGCCGATAACAAGATTATTATGACCTTGTAAATAAAGTAACGGTTGATTCGCAGGTGCTTCATCTACTAACACACCATCTTCAGTACGAACTTGATATGCAATACCTACTACGTAATTTTTTGCAACTTTCATTAATTTCTCCAATTATTTAGGGATAAAGTGCGGATTGTAACGGAATTTCTACTTTTCCGATAGAGCAATAACAACATTTGCCTCAATCGATAATTGAGATTCCCCCGGTGTAAAACTAACAGCATTACCATCTTCCTGTATTTCAGCAACTTTAGCCATACGCAAAGGCGCTGCTCTCATCATATAATCAACATTATTTTGGTCGATATTCATATTAATAATTCGATATTGATTGTAATGTAATCCAGATTTGATTAATTCCGCCTGTTGCTGTACCTGTGTCAACAATGACTGCAATAACTTATCTCGTTGCTGTTTTTGCAATTCAGTAGAAACAAAAAATTTGGTTGACTGTACAAGGAAATCTTTCGGTAAATCCGAAACAAATTGTGCAATTTCACTAAAACTACTACTTTCTAACACTAAATTCGCTTTTAACGTCCAACTTGCCATTTTGCCTTTTTGATCATAATTAGCGTAACTTTGTCGTTGATTATTGGATAATTTAATATTTTTATATTGTTTTATTTTAGTGACCGCCTTTTCTACCCGCTCCTCAATTTCCTGAGAACTTTTCGCCGAAAGATGCTCTCCGGTGAGTTGAGTGCTGATAATTAACTGAACTTTATCTTGAGGAACAACCGTTTCAGCTGAAACCCTAAAACTGACTTTTAATGTTTCTTCACTATTAGTCGGCTCCGCTTTTACCGGCGAAGCTACCATCATTAAACAACAAACAAAACCTGAAAAATAGTGAATAAATGTTTTTTTCATATGACTCCTTTAGAAAATAACAAAACAATTAAAAAGCTAGTCTATTCGCTGTCAAACCAACCACGAATAAACTGAATAGATAAAAATAATGTTACTAACAATATGACATATAAGATATAGCTCACAATTGGTTTTGAAGCAGTAGCATCCTGCGCAACCTCTTTAATCGAAACGACATTACTGAACTCATCAAACATTGTGATACGCCACCCATAATATTTTACTTCAACCAATTTACGCTCGTTAGCAAAGCCCTGAGCTTTAGCTTGCAAATTAGCTGAATCAAACTTGAAGTAGAAAGGAAACCCCCATCGAGTGTCTTCATTACGATACACCATCACTTTATCTGTTTTGGGGTCTTGTGTATAAATATAATAAACATCACGTGTCGGCCCATCTGCCGGATTAGATTTAGTAATCGGGCCATCCTTATCAACACGTTTGACTTCAACGCCCGTCACTTCTTTGATTGCATAACTTGGAAAGGTATAATTTACTCCTGCAGCCAAAATCAAATGCACACATAACGTAACCAATAGGAAAAACCAAAAGAAAAAACGGCGTAATGTAGAATGCTGAGCCATAATTATTTCCTCATTTCATAGATAACATTGCTTTATCCTAGCATATTATTGTGACAAATTAACGCCAAATAAGTTGCTAAAATTATTAGTAGTGATCTGGGCTAACTCTTCAACGGAAACACCTTTTAAGGTTGCAACATATTCACACACCTCTCTGACATAAGCAGGCTGATTTTGTTTACCACGATATGGCACCGGCGCAAGATAAGGGGAATCCGTTTCTACTAGAAGACGTTCAAGCGGCACGTGACGGATCACTTGGCGAATATCTTCTGCATTTCTGAAGGTGATAATACCGGAAACAGAAATATAAAAACCTAATGCTAATGCCTGCTCCGCAAACCATTGATTTTCTGTAAAACAGTGGATTACTCCGCCACAACGTTCAGCGTGCTGTTCCTTCAATAAGCGAATGGTATCTTCTCCTGCAGAACGGGTATGAATAATCACCGGTTTCTTAAATTCATTAGCAATATCAATCTGCTGTGCGAAACAATCTTGTTGCTGCTGCTTATTATCCGCACTGTAATAGTAATCTAAACCGATCTCACCTACCGCCACCACTTCAGGCAAGGCAATAATCTCTCTCAATTTGGCGCTATCAAATACCTCTTCACCAATATCCAACGGATGTATACCACAAGAATAGGAAATATCATTACGATGCGATAACTGCTGTTGTAGCTGGTGAAAGCGAGAAATACCTACGCCAATTGCCAAGCAGTGTTTCACATCACGCTGTTTCGCTTTTTCCAACACCTCATCCACATTTTTATGTAAAGTTTCATAATCTAATGCGTCTAAATGACAATGGGAATCTACAATAAACATTTTTTAACCTTCAAATACCTGTTCTATCATTTTAATTAATCCATCTGTAATAATCAGTTCCTGATTTACACCATTAATCGACATTAAATCTGCGCGCATTTGCCGAACAATTAGCAATGCACGATAAATTTTCAATGTCGGTACTGCTTGCGCAAATGCGATAATCCCAGATTGCAAATCCCGACATAACCAATTTTGATAAATATGCAAACTGCATTTCAAAGTATCTAATAAAAATGATTCCAACCAATTAAGCTGTGTAACTGACTGTTCTGTTTCAAAATAGGGCAACAATATAAGTAAATTTTTATTGCGATAAAATTTCCAAAATTGTCGTAAAAAAGCGAGTCGTTGCGCAATTTCCCCTTTTTCTAAACTGATTTTAGCGGCGAATGGACGTTGATAATTCATCAACAAAGCTGTTTTCATTTGTTCAAGATCGGAAAAACCTTGCTGTTGCAACCAATCTATTCCTTGTTGCATTGTCGGTAATGGCAATGCCCATTGCTGACAACGACTCTGAATCGTTGCCAATACACGATGTTCAACATTAGTTTGCAAAATAAAATAGCAATCTTCTGTCGGCTCTTCTAATGTTTTCAACAATGCGTTAGCAGCAGCTTCCGTAAGCTGTTCTATTCCTTGTAAATAAACCACTTTTGATGTTTGCTGTTGACTGCGACGAGATAGCTTATCCGCCACTTCACGAATCGTATCAACGCTGATTTTTTTGCCTTCTTCACTATGAATAAAATAAAAATCGGGATGAGAATGATGCAAAAAAAGTTGACATTGACGACAATGCCCACAAGCTTCTTGTGGTTGTTTATCTTCACACAACAACCATTGAGCTAAGGCAAAACAAAATTGCTCAGCTCCATTATTATCAGCACTGCGAATTAACAGTGCGTGATGTCCGTAACCAGCTAAAAATGCTTGTATAATTTGTTGATAAATCGGAAATACCCAAGGTAAATCCACTATTTTTGTTGTTGAAACCATTGTGTAATTGCTTTTCTAAGTTGTTCATTTACCTTTGAAAAATCTAAATTGGCATTAATAGTAATACTCTTCTCATCATCATTAACCAGTTGCAAATAGCGTTGACGAGTACGTTGGAAAAAATCTATCTGCTGCTGTTCAATACGATCCAACTCACCTCGGCTACGCGCTCTTGCTAATCCGATTTCAGGATCAACATCCAAATAGAGCGTTAAATCTGGTGTAAAATCACCTAGTACCGCCTTTTTTAAGGTCATCAACAAATTAATGTCCAAACCACGTCCACCACCTTGATAGGCTTGTGATGATAAATCGTGTCGATCACCAATGACCCATTTACCTTGTTCCAATGCTGGTTTAATCACATTTTCCACCAATTGAACTCGAGCAGCATAAAGCATCAATAATTCTGCTTTATCGGTAATAACTTCATCACCTTCGCCCTGCTTGATTAATTGACGTAATTTCTCCGCCAATGGTGTGCCACCCGGTTCACGCGTGAATACGAACTCCTTTATACCTAGTTCTTTCAGTACAGCCACTACGGTCTCTCTTGCACTGGTTTTTCCCGCACCCTCCAAACCTTCCAGTACGATAAATTTTGCTATCATTCTTTATTTCCTTGCTGCGCTTTCCAATTTCGATACCAACGTAAATATTGCTGTACCGCACGATTATGTTCATTTAATGAACGACTAAATTTGTGTCCGCCACTACCGTCAGCAACAAAATAGAGATAATCTGTATCCGCCGGATTTGCCGCTGCTTCCAACGATGATTTATCCGGCATTGCAATCGGTGTAGGCGGTAAACCATCAATAACATAGGTATTATATGGCGTTGTTGCATTCAAATCCTGCTTACGGATATTGCCTTGATAATGTTCGCCCATTCCGTAAATCACGGTCGGATCAGTCTGCAATTTAATACCTCGTTTTAATCTATTGACAAAAACAGAGGCAATTTGTGGACGTTCCGACACAATAGAACTCTCTTTTTCAATAATTGAAGCTAAAATTAACAGCTCATATTCTGATTTTAACGGCAATGATTTATCTCGTTGTTCCCACGCCTGTTGCAATGTTTTTTGCATTTTATCTGCAGCGCGTTTTAACAGGGCAAGATCGGTTGAATTTGCAGTGTAATAATAGGTGTCAGGATAAAGCCAACCTTCAAGTTTACCTACTTTCACTGCCTCTTTCGGCAAGCCCAAAAGCTGATAAATTTCAGCTTCATTCTTATCTTTTAAATTGTGTTGAAGATACGGAGCTGCTGCCAAAGCTGCTTTCCACTGTTGAAATGTCGTTCCTTCCGGTAACGTTAAAGAAAATTGAACCTCTTTTCCACTGTGTATCAATGACAATAATTGCTCAAGATTATTGATATTCTTAAGAGAAAATGTACCGGCTTTCAAAGTATATTCCGGATGTAGCTTAAATAGATAAGGCAAACCCCAAATCTTTTTGTCGATTAAACCTTGCTGCAATAACAATTCGGAAAATTGCTTACTACTCGTCCCTTTCTCAATCGTTAATAACTGCTCCGGCTGATGTGAAATCGGTAATGTCAATAACTGAGTGAGATGACGATAAATCAATGTTGCCGCTACAGCTACACTAATGATTAAAACCAATAAAAAGATAAGAAATTTTTTCATTCGACTAAATAATGCTTTTAAAAAGGAGCTAAGTTTAGCATAAAATCATTTTGAATAAGACCAAGAGAACATTTAAAAAATAGCACACGCTAAGATGTGCTATTGAGAATCTATTTTTTTGCTGCCTGTAACGCTTGTAGAATATCCGATTTAATATCTTCAATATTCTCTAGACCAACTGAAAAACGTAATAAGCGGTTGCACACACCACGCGCAACTCTCTCCTCTTCAGGAATATCCATATGCGTTTGTGTTGCCGGATAAGTAATAAAACTTTCTGTACCGCCCAAACTCTCAGCAAAAGTAATTAATTTTAATGCTTTTAAAAATGGTACTACCCATTTTTCTTCACGCAATCGAAAAGAGAGCATTCCGCCTTTATTCGGATAAAGCACATCGGTAACATCATCCAAGTCATTTAAAAATTTTGCTATTTGTCTCGCATTTTGTTGGTGGCGCTCAACACGTAATGATAGTGTTTTTAACCCCCTGATGGTTAAATAACAATCAAATGGAGCCAACACAGCACCAGCACCATTTTGCATATAATAAAGACGATCACAAAGTTCCTGTCCTTTTGCTACAATCAACCCAGCCAACACATCATTATGCCCAGCGATATATTTAGTTGCACTGTGAATAACAATATCCGCACCATGCTCAATCGGTCTAAACAATACAGGTGTTAAAAAAGTGTTATCCACAATCAGTAACAAATTATGTGCTTTTGCCAATTTAGCAATGGCGGAAACATCGCACTCTTCCATCAATGGATTGGATGGTGTTTCCACAAAAATCGCTTTTGTATTTGATGTAATTGCCGCTTCGATTGCTTCCAAAGAGGCTGTATTAACGTAAACCGGTTTAACTCCGTGATTATTTTTGTAACAAAAATCCAATAAACGATACGTACCACCATAAACATCACTAGAAATAATCCACTCATCCGGGCTGGTAAACAGGCTCATAATCAGTTGAATAGCCGCCATACCTGATGAACAGGCAAAACCACGATCGCCTTGCTCTAAACGTGCAATACCATCTTCCAATACTTGGCGAGTCGGATTTTTAGTTCTGATATAGTCGAAATTATCTTTGGCAATGCCTTTAATATCGGTATGACCAAATGCAGTTGAAAGATGAATCGGGGTTGCAACAGCGCCGGTTGTAGCATCAGTACGATTACCAAGCTGTACTAATAAGGTGTCTATTGATTGTTGTGCCATAATGATTCCTAACAAAATTTAAAATATTTTTATATCAAGCTCATCATTCTTGCATAAACTACTATGACAGAAAAGTGATTCTATACAAATCAGCAAATTATTCACATTTATGAATAAAAAAACGACATTAAATTTTGATCATCAATTAATAAGTTTCTTTTTTCATCAATCAGACAAGAAATTAAAAATAATCGTTTGACAAAAAAATTCAATTCCGTAAAATGCGCCTCGTTGATTAGCGATGCTGTTAGCATAATTAATCTAAGCGGGAATAGCTCAGTTGGTAGAGCACGACCTTGCCAAGGTCGGGGTCGCGAGTTCGAGCCTCGTTTCCCGCTCCAATGCCCGGGTGGTGGAATCGGTAGACACAAGGGATTTAAAATCCCTCGGCTTTCGAGCTGTGCGAGTTCAAGTCTCGCCCCGGGCACCATTTAATAATAAGCGGGAATAGCTCAGTTGGTAGAGCACGACCTTGCCAAGGTCGGGGTCGCGAGTTCGAGCCTCGTTTCCCGCTCCAATAAATGGCGTGTTAGCAGAGAGGTTATGCACCGGATTGCAAATCCGTGGAGCTCGGTTCGATTCCGGGACACGCCTCCATAAAACATAAATATTCGCCCGGGTGGTGGAATCGGTAGACACAAGGGATTTAAAATCCCTCGGCTTTCGAGCTGTGCGAGTTCAAGTCTCGCCCCGGGCACCATTTATATCCTTTCAAATCAATATCTTATATTTTCCATTTATAACGCTACTTTATTAATTTCTCTCTTGGTGGCTGTTTGGTGGCTGTAAATCCGAAATTTTTTCTCGAAAAAATAGCCGTTTTTTTGGTGGCTGTTGTGACAAAAACAGATGTCACATTTATCATTTTTTCACCAATTTCCCACGTAAAATCGCCCTTTTTCTTTATTCATCATAGCGATAGCTGAAAATTTACTTTATTTTTCATTTTGCCAAACTGAAAACCGCTGTAATTTACTGAAAATTTCAGTTAAGATCATTTTAATGCGATCTGTTTCACTACAAGAATAACAAATAATATCTTTATTTCACCAACTGTTACAAAAAAAGCTGATACTTTAGGATATCAGCTTTTCATCAATAAGAACTAATAACAGTCAATGTATTATTTATTTTCGCTTTTTAATTCTGCAGCCTTATCAGCTATTGCTTTTGCAGCATCTTCAACTTTCTCTGCCGCCACATCTTTTGCATCAATTACAGCTTCTTTAGTCGCATCTACTTTTTCTGCTGTAGCCTGTTTTGCTTCTTCAACTTTCGCTACCGCTGCATCTTTTGCATCAATTACAGCTTCTTTAGTCGCATCTACTTTTTCTGCTGTAGCCTGTTTTGCTTCCTCAACTTTCGCTGTTGCTGCATCTTTCGCATCAATTACAGCTTCTTTAGTTGCATCTACTTTTTCTGCTGTAGCCTGTTTTGCTTCTTCAACTTTCGCTGTTGCTGCATCTTTTGCATCAATTACAGCTTCTTTAACATCATTTGCAGCTTGTTTTACATCTTCCACAGCTTTTGTAGCAACATTAGCCGCAGATTCTTTAGTATCTTTATCAAAACAACCTGTTAAAGCCAAAGAGGCACTTAAGACTAATGTAGCTAATAGTGTTTTTTTCATTACCAATTCCTTCTTGAGTTAATTACAGGGTAATCCATTAGGATTTATTAAAAATAAGCCTGCTTTTTACAAGCGACTTTCTACTAGACAACAATTTTTAGAGCATTACTCATCAATTGTTCTTAATAATTCATTGATTCCTACTTTTCCACGTGTCTTTTCATCAACCTTCTTCACAATTACTGCACAATATAAGCTATGTGAGCCATCTTTGCTTGGCAAACTACCTGAAACAACCACTGAACCAGCAGGCACACGACCATAATGGATCTCACCGGTTTCACGATCATAAATTTTGGTACTTTGACCAATAAACACACCCATCGAAATGACAGAACCTTCTTCGACAATTACACCCTCCACAATTTCAGATCTTGCACCAATAAAGCAGTTATCTTCAATAATAGTTGGATTTGCCTGCAATGGTTCCAATACACCACCGATTCCAACACCACCGGATAAATGAACATTTTTACCAATTTGTGCACAAGAACCAACTGTTGCCCAAGTATCAACCATTGTTCCTTCATCTACATAAGCGCCGATATTAACGTAAGACGGCATCAATACCGTATTTTTAGCAATAAATGCACCTTGACGAACTGCTGCCGGAGGAACAACTCGGAAACCTTCCTGTTTAAAACATTCTTCATCGTAATTCGCAAATTTCATCGGTACTTTATCGTAGTATTTTGTTTCAGCACCATCAACAATCTGATTATCATTAATACGGAAAGAGAGTAACACGGCTTTCTTTAACCACTGATTAACCACCCACTCACCATTCACTTTTTCAGCAACACGACGTTTACCTTTATCAAGATCTTGGATAACCTCTTCTACTGCGGCTCTTGTTACTGCATCCACTGTAGTTGGCGTAATTTCAGCACGTCTTTCAAACGCTTCTTCAATAATTTGTTGTAAATTTGACATAGTTTTCCCTATCAATAATTCCAAAAAAGAAGGCTAGTTTTATCATATTTTGCCGTTAAGCAAAAGATATTTCTAAAATCACTTGTTTATTAAATAGACTTTAGAAAATATCCGATTTCTAAATTTAATAAAGAATAAATCACCATTGTTCCTTTATCTTATTTACATAATCCAGACAAAAACGACAAAATAAAAAAGGGTTACCATTTCAGTAACCCTTTGATTTATTAATATTTAAACTAATTTAATGCTTTAAGGATATTATCCACACTCTCCTTCGCATCGCCAAACAACATCTGCGTATTTTCTTTAAAGAATAGTGGATTTTGTACACCTGCATAGCCAGTATTCATTGAACGTTTAAACACCACAACATTTTGTGCTTTCCACACTTCCAATACCGGCATACCTGCGATTGGGCTGCTAGGATCATCCTGTGCGGCTGGGTTTACTGTATCATTTGCCCCAATAACCAACACAACATCGGTATCAGCAAAATCATCATTGATTTCATCCATTTCCAACACAATGTCATAAGGCACTTTAGCTTCCGCTAATAATACATTCATATGACCAGGCAAACGACCTGCAACCGGATGAATACCGAAGCGGACATTAATACCTTTTTCACGCAATTTTTGGGTAATATCCGCCACCGGATATTGCGCTTGCGCTACTGCCATTCCATATCCTGGAGTGATGATAACGGAACTCGCATTTTTCAACATTTCCGCTACTTCTTCCGCTTTCACTTCACGATATTCGCCCTGTTCTTCATCGCTTTTCGCAACAACATCATTACCAAAACCGCCAGCAATAACACTGATAAATGAACGATTCATCGCCTTACACATAATGTAAGAAAGAATTGCCCCTGAAGAACCAACTAATGCCCCGGTAACAATCAGTAAATCATTATTTAGCATAAAGCCTGCTGCCGCCGCTGCCCATCCAGAGTAGGAGTTCAACATTGAAACCACAACTGGCATATCTGCACCGCCAATTGAAGCAACTAAATGCCAACCAAACACCAATGCAATGACAGTCATTAATATCAATGGTAACAATGCAGGTTCATTCAAGAAGCAGAGCATTAAAAGGAAAGAAACAATTAATGCAAGCAAGTTTAATTTATGACGATGTGGCAACATCAATGCTTTAGATTTGATGATTCCACGTAATTTACCAAATGCAACGATAGAACCGGTAAAAGTTACCGCTCCGATAAAGACGCCTAGGAAAACTTCAATATTATGAATATTTTCTAGCGTTGGATCGGTTAGTTCGTGAGATAAATAACTATTAAAGCCAACAAGTACTGCCGCTAAACCAACAAAGCTATGCAATAACGCAACTAACTCCGGCATTTCTGTCATTTCAACTTTTAATGCTTTACGAATACCGAGTATAGCGCCAATAATCATCGCAATGATGATCCAAAATTGTCCATGAGTATGTGGGCCGAATACTGTTGTAAATAGCGCAATTATCATCCCGATAATACCGTACCAACAACCAGCTTTCGCAGTTTCGTGTTTAGACAACCCTGCCAAACTCATAATAAACAATACTGCAGCAATGATATAGGCTGCATGCACAAAACTTTCAGACATTATTGACTCCTTAACCTTTTCTGAACATTGCCAACATTCTTTGTGTTACTTTGAAGCCACCAAAGATATTAATGCTTGCAACCAAAATCGCGATAAACGCTAATAGACTGACAATAAAATGTCCGTGCCCGATTTGTAACAACGCCCCAACGATAATAATACCGGAAATTGCATTAGTTACCGCCATTAATGGAGTATGTAAGGCATGACTGACATTCCACACCACATAGTAACCAACAACACAAGAAAGCACGAATACTGTAAAATGAGATAAAAATACTGCCGGAGCAACCGAAGCCACACACATATATAGAACGATAGCAGTAATCAATAATCCCCATTTACGTACCGGATTTGCCGTTTTTTCCTCTGTTTTTTCTTCTTTCACTACCGCTTTCGGTTTTTGCGGTTGTGCAGAAACTTTTATTGGAGGAGCTGGCCACGTGATTTCACCATCACGAATAACGGTAACGCCACGTTGAACTACATCTTCAAAATCAATATTGATGATGCCGTTTTTCTCTTTGCACAAGAGTTTCAATAAATTAACTAAGTTAGTGCCATAAAGCTGAGAGGATTGGGTTGGCAAACGACTTGGTAAATCGGTATAACCGATAATTTTGACTTGATTTTCTGTAATAACCACTTCATCTGCTTTAGAAAGTTCACAGTTACCGCCGGTAGCCGCCGCCAAATCGACAATCACACTACCCGGTTTCAT
Source organism: Gallibacterium genomosp. 1 (assembly GCF_001678575.1). NCBI lineage: Bacteria > Pseudomonadati > Pseudomonadota > Gammaproteobacteria > Pasteurellales > Pasteurellaceae > Gallibacterium > Gallibacterium genomosp. 1. The sequence continues at coordinate 36,174 of NZ_JTJP01000001.1, read as the reverse complement.
ACTTTCAACCATCTCTTTTGTAATCAAGCGTGGCGCAGGTTTGCCCGGAATCAGTGCAGTAGTAATGATAATATCAACCTCTTTTGCTTGTTCCGCATAAAGTGCCATTGCACGACGGTTAAACTCTTCTGACATCACTTTGGCATAACCATCACCACTGCCTCCCTCTTCCTGATAATTAATTTCAAGGAAAGAGGCTCCCATACTTTCAACCTGTTCTTTTACTTCAGGACGAGAGTCAAATGCACGAACGATTGCACCAAGGCTATTAGCCGCTCCGATTGCTGCCAATCCGGCAACGCCAGCACCGATAACCAATACTTTTGCCGGTGGCACTTTACCTGCGGCTGTGATTTGACCAGTAAAGAAACTACCAAACTCGTGCGCTGCCTCCACAACCGCACGATAACCAGCGATATTTGCCATTGAACTCAATGCATCCAATGATTGTGCACGAGAAATACGCGGCACTGCATCCATTGCTAGCACATTAATTTTTTTGCTAGACAATTTTTTCATTAAATCAGGATGTTGCGCAGGCCAAATAAAGCTAATTAGCGTTGCACCTTCTTTAATCTTTGCAATTTCATCGTCTGTTGGTGGATTAACTTTTAAAATGATGTCTGCTTGCCAAACATCATCGGCTTTCCCGATCTTCGCTCCTGCTTCCGCAAAAGCGTGATCTTCAAAACTTGCTTTAAAACCGGCATTTTGCTCAATAATCACATCAAAACCGAGCTTTTTAAGCTGTTGGACGGTTTTAGGCGTTGCCGCCACACGACATTCTTTATTGAGCAGCTCCTTAGGTACACCAATTAGCATAATTATTCCTTAAAAATCAGCTCATTATTCATCAGGATAAATGCTTATCCTCCCATAAATTGATCCTAATCTATCTAAGATCAAGTCGATTAACTGTATCACTAAATTAAGAAAAAAGGGCAATTTTTTAATAAAAAAAGCAATTTTTCAGATAGCTGAACAATAAGTTACATCATTTTGATAACTCATTAACAACCTGATTTCGTTCCATCATTCATTGCAAATGTAAATATTTGTAATTCCTCTTTTGTTGAGAATTATTTTCATTTATATTTAAATCATAAATTTTGATAATCACTCCAACACTTTGCCTCTTTTACCCACAAAAAGAGGCTTTTTTTTTCTAAAGCACAGCTATTTCCTCTTGTATGCTTTCTATTTAATAAATAACCTTTATAATGGAAAAGTCGTTATTTTTATTTATTTTTTAGGGACTGTTATGACAGATATAAATCAAGTTCTCGCGGAATTAAAGCGCGGCGTAGATGAAGTACTTTCAGAAGAAGATCTTATTGAAAAACTTAAGGAAAATCGTCCATTAAAAATTAAACTTGGCGCAGACCCAACAGCACCAGACATCCACCTCGGCCACACTGTCGTATTGAATAAATTACGACAATTCCAACAATTAGGTCACGAAGTTTATTTCTTAATCGGTGATTTTACCGGTATGGTTGGAGACCCTTCCGGTAAAAATACAACCCGTCCACCACTTACGCGTGAAGATGTATTGCGCAATGCAGAAACCTATAAACAACAAATTTATAAAATTTTGGATCCAGAAAAAACCCACGTTGTCTTCAACTCATCTTGGTTAGGCGAACTTGGTACAGAAGGAATGATTCGCTTAGCTTCTCAATATACCGTTGCACGTATGTTGGAACGCGATGACTTCAAAAAACGTTTTTCCAATCATCAATCTATCGCCATCCACGAATTTATTTACCCTTTATTGCAAGGTTATGATTCTGTTGCTTTAGAAGCAGATGTTGAGCTTGGCGGAACCGACCAAAAATTCAATTTATTGGTTGGTCGTGAACTACAAAAAGCACGTGGCTTAAAACCACAAGTGGCAATCACTCTCCCTCTTTTAGAAGGGCTTGACGGTGAGAAAAAAATGTCAAAATCTTTAGGTAATTATATTGGAGTTTCCGAAACACCTAATGATATGTTTGGAAAAGTAATGTCAATTTCCGATGAATTGATGTGGCGTTGGTATGATCTACTCTCTTTCCGTTCATTAGACGAAATTGCTCAGTTAAAACAAGATGTTGCAAATGGGCGTAACCCACGTGATGTAAAAATCTTATTAGCGAAAGAGTTAATCGAACGTTTCCACGATAAAGCGGCAGCGGATGCAGCGGAACAAACCTTCATTGAACGATTCCAAAAAGGTGCAATGCCGGATGAAATGCCTGAATTTTCCTTTGAAGGTGATATGCCGATTGCCAACCTATTAAAAGCAGCAGATTTAGTTTCTTCTACCTCAGAAGCATTACGTATGATTAAACAGGGTGGTGTGAAAATTGATGGCGAAAAAGTAGAAGATAGCAAACTTATTATTTCTGCTTCTACTGCTGTTTACCAAGTGGGTAAGCGTAAATTTGCCAAAATCACGATTAAATAATTTTTATTAATAGTTCGACTTCCTCTTCTCTCTTTGAGGGGGAAGTCATTTTTTGAATAGCTCTTTTATTTCAACAACATATTTACTTTATGACAAATCAAACATTCTTAGAAGAAGTCAATAAACGCAGAACCTTTGCGATTATTTCTCACCCAGATGCTGGGAAAACCACAATCACAGAAAAAGTTTTACTTTATGGGCAAGCCATCAAAACCGCTGGTACGGTAAAAGGTCGAGGTTCTAATCAACACGCAAAATCCGACTGGATGGAAATGGAAAAACAACGTGGAATTTCCATTACCACCTCCGTAATGCAGTTTCCATATAATGACTGTTTGGTGAATTTATTGGATACACCGGGGCACGAAGACTTCTCGGAAGATACTTACCGTACATTAACCGCTGTCGATAGCTGTTTGATGGTTATCGATGCCGCTAAAGGGGTTGAGGAACGTACCATCAAATTAATGGAAGTCACTCGCTTACGAGATACACCGATTCTTACATTTATGAATAAACTCGACCGAGATATTCGTGATCCGATGGAATTATTGGATGAAGTGGAAAACGTTCTAAAAATTAATTGTGCCCCAATCACTTGGCCAATTGGTTGTGGTAAATTGTTCAAAGGGGTATATCATCTTTATAAAGATGAAACCTATTTATACCAAACCGGGCAAGGACACACTATTCAGGAAGTTCGTATTATCAAGGGACTAAATAATCCAGAATTGGATCAAGCCGTCGGTGATGATTTAGCACAACAATTGCGCGATGAATTGGAATTGATCCAAGGGGCAAGCAACGAATTTGATTTGGATGCTTTCCTTAAAGGCGAATTAACACCGGTTTTTTTCGGAACTGCGCTTGGTAATTTTGGGGTAGATCATATGCTAGATGGGTTAACACAATGGGCTCCTGCCCCACAACCTCGCCAAACTGATGTACGTACTGTGGAGGCCACTGAAGAAAACTTTTCCGGCTTTGTATTCAAAATTCAAGCCAATATGGATCCAAAACACCGCGACCGTGTCGCCTTTTTACGAATTGTTTCCGGTAAATATGAAAAAGGAATGAAACTCCGCCATATCCGCATTGGAAAAGATGTCGTCATCGCTGATGCCTTAACCTTTATGGCTGGTGATCGCAGCCACGTGGAAGAAAGTTACGCCGGTGACATCATTGGCTTACATAATCACGGAACAATCCAAATCGGTGACACCTTTACCCAAGGCGAAGAATTGAAGTTTACCGGTATTCCAAACTTTGCGCCAGAGTTGTTCCGCCGTATTCGTTTGAAAGATCCGCTAAAACAGAAACAGCTACTGAAAGGACTGGTTCAACTTTCCGAAGAAGGAGCTGTTCAGGTTTTTCGCCCATTGATTAACAATGATTTAATCGTGGGTGCTGTGGGTATTTTGCAATTTGACGTAGTGGTAGCACGATTAAAAACGGAATATAACGTAGAGGCTATTTATGAAACGGTCAATGTAGCAACTGCCCGGTGGGTAGAATGTTCAGATAATAAAAAATTTGAAGAGTTTAAACGCAAAAATGAGCAACATTTAGCCTTAGATGGTGGCGATAACTTAACCTATATTGCACCAACAATGGTGAATTTAAATCTTACTCAAGAACGTTATCCAGATGTTGTTTTCTTTAAAACAAGAGAACATTAATTTCCCTTTCTTCCTTAGTATTTCTCTTTTGAAATACTAAGGAAAAATTATTGTTCAATCTTCTGACTTAGATCATAAAATTTCCCTATAATGTAACAAATTTAACATTTATTATTGTCGCAATGTGTTCGTATCGTTAAAATATTGGGCAATTTTTGATTTGATGAATAATTTATTAAATTTGATTTTTAAGGATATAGCTATGACACCTAAAATTCTGATTGTCGAAGATGAAGCGGTGACGCGTAACACGCTTAAAAATATTTTTGAAGCAGAAGGCTATCGGGTTTTTGAAGCTGTTGATGGTGCTCAGATGAACCAACAACTTTCTGCACAAAAAATAAACTTAGTCATTATGGATATCAATCTTCCGGGTAAAAATGGTTTATTACTAGCACGTGAATTGCGTGAACAAAACAATATCGCATTAATGTTTTTGACTGGTCGTGACAATGAAGTAGATCGTATTCTTGGTTTAGAAATTGGTGCAGATGATTACATCACAAAACCCTTTAATCCAAGAGAGTTAACAATCCGCACTCGTAATTTGTTACAACGCACAATGCAGGATAAAAACGCTAATAACCAAAAGCATATTGAAAAATATCAATTTAACGGTTGGACATTAGATATCAATAGCCGTACCTTGATTAATCCTGAGGGGGTAGCACAGAAACTGCCACGCAGTGAATTCCGTGCAATGCTCCACTTCTGTGAAAATCCTGGAAAAATTCAAACTCGAGATGATTTATTGAAAAAAATGACCGGACGTGATTTGAAGCCTAATGACAGAACTGTTGATGTCACAATTCGCCGTATTCGTAAGCATTTTGAAGAACATCCGGATACACCAGAAATTATTGCGACTATCCACGGTGAAGGCTATCGCTTCTGCGGAGATTTAGAGCCTGTTTAATTACAAAACCTTAATGAACAAACCAGCAAAAAATAGCACCCCATATAAGGTGCTATTTTTATATCCAATGTTTCTAATACTTTACTATTGAGAATTATCAGGTGAACCTAATATCTGCAAGTAGTAATCACGGCTGTTATCATCAAAAAGTTCACGTTTATCATTTAACACAAAACCATTCAATTTTTCCGCTAGCGTTTCCGCTGCTCTACATAACATTTTAAAGTTTACAATATCGTTCGCTGGTGACGGTAACCGCATAAATAATGTTAAGCCAATAGTAGAAAAATTCTCCATATTATTAGGGTCAAATGTTCCTGGCTGTACCATATTTGCCACACTGAAAATAACTTTACTTTTCACGCTGTTCACATCTAAATGGCGATGATAAATATTATATTCACCAAAAATAAAACCAAGTTCATCTAAAATCTCCTGAATGTGGACACCATAAAATTGACGATTTTCTGGTGCAACCACATACAACATAATAAAATCAGGTTTTTTCTGAGGTGGTTCATTTGCAATTACACTGCTCTGCTCTTCAGTAACAACTCGTTGCTGAGGTTGATTCGGCTCTGCCTGCACAGCATTTTCCTGCTGTTGTTGATATGCCGCTCTCACTTCCACTTGAGAAATCGACTCGGACACTGTTTCTTTTGGTGCTTCATAAGAAACTGTATTCTGCACAGATGCATTCATTTTTACAGTTTCAGTATTATTGAGATGATTTGATGTCGTTGAATTAGGCAAAGTAATTTTAATACTTTCAACACTTCTTGCTGTTCTTTCTTCATAATTCGATGTTATAGTTTCCTGTTCATCCAACGGTAATTGGGTTTGATACGGAGAAGGTTGAGTCATAGGCTGAACTGTATCAACCGATTGTTGCATCGGCTCTTTCACCATTCCATAATTTGTTTGCTGAGATTGCCGAGTTACTGGGGCTGCATTTGGGGAATAAGCGTTATGAGATGTTTGTACATCTTGACCATAAACCGAAGCTTGTGCTTGTTGTGGTGATTGTGGGGGACGATGCTGACGCTCAAATTGCTGGGCAGATTTTACAAACTGCGCTTTTTCACGACGGCTAGACCAAACTCCGTGCCCGATTAGAACACCTAATGCAAGCACTCCAAGCAGAATTAAAATTTGCTGTAAATCCATTGTAACTCACCCAATTTATTTATGGCTAAAACGTTGATTATTGTAGCGTAAACGCCTATTAGCTTACCATATTTTTTCCTTCTTGTTTGCAAAAACCTACATAGACATTCTGTAAAGTTATCGCTAAGATCAAAAATCCGTAAAATAGGAGAGGAGAAAATGAAAGTAGGTCTGGTATTAGAAGGCGGAGCAATGCGAGGATTATATACCGCTGGTATTCTAGATGTTTTTTTAGAACAAGATATTCACGTGGATGGCATTGTTGGTGTATCAGCTGGCGTTTTATTTGGTGTAAATTATCCATCAAAACAGAAAGGTCGTGCCTTACGTTACAACTTAAAATATGTAAATGATAAACGTTATATGGGGTTACACAGCCTCATCACCACCGGCAATATCATAAACAAAGATTTTGCTTTTTATGATTTGCCAATTAATATCGATCGTTTTGATGAGCAAGCATTCATTGACTCCGGAATTGATTTCTATGCCACATTAACAAATATTGATACTGGTCAAGCTGAATATATCAAACTATCGCATATTTTTGATCAAATGGAGGTTTTACGAGCCACTTCTGCAATGCCTTTTGTTTCTAAAATAGTGGAAATTGATGGAAAACGCTATTTAGATGGTGGAATTGCTGACAGTATACCGTTAAAAAAATGCCAACAATTAGGATATGACAAAATTATTGTTATCCTTACTCGACCATTAGGCTATCGTAAAAAAGCGGTTAATCCATTATTATTTAAATTATTTTATGCGAAATATCCAAATTTAGTCACTAGCTTGGCACAACGTTATCTTAATTATAATCAAAGCATTGAACAAGTTATTACAGCGGATAATAAAGGTGAAATTTTTGTTTTTAGACCTTCAAAAACACTGTCAATTAAACGAATTGAGAAAGATCCTATCAAAATTCAAGCAATGTATGATTTAGGCGTAGCCGATGCTCATCAAGCATTAACAGGCTTAAAACATTACTTATCACATTAAAAATAAGGAAAATATCGTGAATTACTCAGAAATCAAACAAGGATGGCACTATTTTGTAATAGGCTGGCATTTAATTCGCCAAAAAGGGTTAAAACGCTTCGTTATTATACCTATTCTGCTCAATATTTTATTACTCAGTTTTGTCTTCTGGTTATTAATGAACCAAATTGGTGATTTAACCAGTTGGATGCTCTCTTTTATACCGGCGTGGTTGGATTGGCTAAAATATATTATTACCGCTTTAGCCGTCATAACGATCCTGTTAGTCTACTATTTTATTTTTACAACATTAGCTGGGTTTATTGCTGCACCATTTAACGGATTGCTTGCGGAAAAAGTAGAAATGTTACTGACCAAACAAGGAGGAAATAACGATGGTATTATAGATTTCATCAAAGATTTACCTCGAATGATGAAACGTGAATGGCAAAAATTATGGTACAGCTTGCCTCGTTTTATTTTGCTCTTTATTCTTGGTTTTATTCCGGCTTTCGGACAAACTATTGTTCCTGTGCTATTTTTCTTGTTCACCGCTTGGATGCTTGCTATTCAATATTGTGACTATCCGTTTGATAACCATAAAATAGCTTTTTTACAAATGCAGCAACAATTAGCACAGCATCGTGTATTAAACGTAACTTTCGGTAGTTTAGTTGCCGTCTGCACATTTATTCCATTATTAAATTTCATCGTAATGCCTGTTGCGGTTTGTGGTGCAACTGCGCTTTGGGTGGATAAATACAAACAGCTCAATCAGTAATCAAATCACAATCAAAAAATTTACCAAAACAAAAAGTCTTGCTTTCATTTAGTAAAAACAAGACTTTTTTTCAAACTATATAAATTTAGCGAAGTGCTTATGCCATATTGACAATAATATCATCAGCAAAGCCATCGGTAGAACGCAAAGTTGCACCTTCCAACATATCTGCAAAATCTGCTGTTACGGTCTTATTGGCAATCGTTTTAGAAACTGCATTCACCACCAAATCTGCAGCTTCAAACCAGCCTAAATGACGAAGCATCATTTCACCACTTAAAATCAATGAGCCCGGATTACCGATATTTTTACCGGCAATTTTCGGCGCAGTACCGTGGGTTGCTTCAAAAATCGCTGCTTCTGTACCGATATTTGCTCCCGGCGCAATACCGATACCGCCCACTTGAGCCGCTAACGCATCAGAAATATAGTCACCATTCAAGTTTAATGTTGCAATGACATCATATTCTGTCGGATGAAGAAGAACTTCCTGCAAGAAAGCATCCGCAATACAATCTTTAATCACAATTTCTTTGCCGGTTTTCGGATTGGTCAATTTCATCCACGGGCCTTTATCAATTAAAGTTGCCCCGAATTCCGCCGCCACTTGGTAACCCCATTCTTTAAATGCACCTTCGGTAAATTTCATAATATTACCTTTATGTACAATAGTTAAAGAATCACGATTATTATCAATCACATACTGCAATGCAGCACGTACTAAACGTTGTGTACCCTGTTTTGAAACCGGTTTAACCCCAATTCCGCAATCTTCAGGGAAACGAATTTTCTTCACGCCCATCTCTTTTTGTAAAAACTCAATCACCTTATTAGCTTCTGCTGAACCGGCAACCCACTCAATTCCGGCATAAATATCTTCAGAGTTTTCACGGAAAATCACCATATCAACCAATTCAGGATGTTTAACCGGACTTGGCGTGCCATCATAATAACGAATAGGACGCAAGCAGTTATAAAGATCCAAACCTTGACGCATCGCCACATTCAAAGAACGAATACCGCCACCAACTGGTGTCATCAAAGGCCCTTTAATTGCAACGTGATATTCACGAATTGCCGCAACGGTTTCATCCGGCAACCAAGTGTCACCACCATATAATTGATTTGCCTTACCACCGGCATAAATTTCCATCCACTGAATTTTACGTTTACCGCCGTAAGCCTTCTCAACAGCGGCATCAATCACTTTTTTCATCGCCGGCGTAACATCAACCCCAATACCATCCCCCTCGATAAAAGGAATAATCGGTTGATCCGGAACAGTTAATTGACCATTTGCATTGAGTTGAATTTTTTCGCCTTGAGTTGGTTTTTGGATATGAGTTTGCATAATTTGCCCTTTTCAGTTAGAAAAAAAAAAAATCGCTGATTGTCTTTGCCCTTTGCAAAAGTAAATGCAATCAGTAATACAGAAAACGGCTTTTAGTATAAAATAAACTGCATAATAGACAAGTTAACTACATCACATTTTTAACATTTTTTTAAAAACTATTATGAAAAAATTTTATCCCCATCATAAAAAAACAGGTTATCGGCGCACTGAAAAGCCAAAATTGCAGTTAGAACAAATAAAAGTGGTGCTTTTTAATAAACCATACGACGTATTGACACAATTCACTGATGAACAAGGGCGCAAGACATTAAAAAATTTTATTCATACTCCTGATATCTATCCTTGCGGACGTTTGGATCGTGATAGCGAAGGTTTACTGTTATTAACTAACTGTGGCGAAATTCAACATCGATTAACCACACCGGCATTTAAATCAAAAAAAACGTATTGGGTTCAAGTGGAGGGCGTTCCATCTGAGCAAGATCTTGAAGCGTTACGGCAAGGCGTTATCTTGAAAGACGGCAAAACACTGCCGGCGCTAGTCAAATTCATTCCGCCACCGCAAAATTTATGGCAACGCGATCCACCAATTAGAGAGCGAAAAACAATCCCGACCAGCTGGTTAGAGATCGCTATTCACGAGGGTAGAAATCGTCAAGTTCGGAGAATGACCGCCCATATCGGTTACCCAACTTTACGCCTAATCCGCATAGCAACCGCAGGTTTGAATCTTTTCGATTTTCCCCAACTGCAACTTGGCTGCAGTTATTCATTAAATTCAAACGAAATAGAACAATTATTGACTCGTTTAAAACTTAAAATGAAGGAGTAACTATGTTAAATCCACGTATTACAATGGCTTGCGTTGTGCATTGTCAGGATAAGTTTTTATTTGTTGAAGAGTTTGAATATGGCAAGATGACACTCAATCAGCCCGCCGGTCATCTTGAGGAGAATGAAACTTTATTAGAAGGGGCAAAACGTGAGTTATTTGAAGAAACCGGTATTACTGCCGAAATGCAACAATTATTAGGAGTTTATCAGTGGCACGCGCCTCGTTCCGGGAAAGATTATTTCCGTTTTGTTTTTATTGTCGAACTGGAGCAATGCCTAGAAACGCAACCGCACGACAGCGACATCAGTGGGGCATTATGGCTAACAATTGATGAATTTCAGCATTATATTCAACAGCCCGGGAATGCCGCTCGTAATCCGTTGGTTTGGCAGGCTTTACAGGATTATCTTGCCGGAAAACGTTTTCCATTATCGGTTCTACAAAGTTTTAATTTTGCTTAATCCGTTCGTGCGCATTACAACAACAAAAAAGACCGCTATTAAAGCGGTCTGAATGGTTAGTTTATGATTAATTAAATTTCAATATCTGCGAAAAGCGGTGTGCTTAAATAACGTTCTGCGGCAGAAGGCAAAATCGCCACAATTAATTTATCTTTAAATTCCGGTAACTTCGCTAAACGATCAGCCGCTGCCACTGCTGCACCGGAAGAGATACCGACCAATAAGCCCTCTTTTTCTAATAATTTACGTGCAGTTTTAATTGCGGTATCGCTATCCACTTTTTCCACACGGTCAATTAAGGATAAATCAAGATTTTTGGGAATAAAGCCGGCGCCGATACCTTGGATTTTATGTGGGCCTGGCTTTAATTCTTCACCTGCAAGATATTGCGTAATCACCGGCGATTCTTCCGGCTCAACTGCTACGGATATAATATTTTTCTTTTGATCTAATTTGATGTATTGAGAAATACCGGTAATTGTACCGCCTGTTCCCACGCCAGCAACTAAAACATCAATTTTACCTTCACTATCGTTCCAAATTTCAGGACCTGTAGTCTGACGATGAATTGCAGGATTAGCTGGATTTTCAAATTGTTTTAGCATTACATAGCGATTAGGATCAGAATTCAAAATTTCTTCCGCTTTAGCTATCGCCCCTTTCATTCCTTTTGTGCCTTCAGTCAATACAAGGTTTACACCTAAACTTTTAAGCAATTTTTTGCGTTCATTACTCATTGTTTCTGGCATTGTGATAGTAATTTTGTAGCCTCTTGCCGCTGCCACATAAGCAAGAGCAATACCGGTATTACCGCTGGTTGCATCAATAATTTCTTTATCTTTGGTGAGAATGCCATCTTTTTCCGCCTGCCAAACCATATTGGCACCGATACGGCATTTCACACTAAAACTTGGATTTCTACCTTCTACTTTTACTACTAAATTTCCATTTTGACCAAAGTGTTGTAAACGCACTAACGGTGTATGCCCGATACTTAATGAATTGTCTGCATAAATAGTCATAATTGCTCCTAAATAATCTGTTTTATCTATTTGAATAGACTTAGATTACTCTTAACTGACACATATGAATAATGGTTATTGGCTATATTTTATAACTAAAAAGAATATTGATGACTTTTGTTATAATATCTGCTGTTTAATGCTCATAAAAATTTGTTGCTTACACAAAAAAGCCCTGAATAATCAGGGCGTTATATCGTTAAATATTACAGAATTTGCCGTTGTAGCTGTCCAATAATTTGTGGATTTTCTAAAGTAGAAACATCTTGGGTAATCACTTCATTTTTCGCAATAGAACGCAATAGACGGCGCATAATCTTGCCGGAACGAGTTTTTGGCAAGTTGTCAGCAAAGCGAATATCTTCAGGTCGTGCTATTTTACCGATTTCTTGAGATACCCACTGTTTCAACTCTTCTGCCACTTGTTTTGCTTCATCATCATCAATGAAAGCTTGATTAAGCACTACAAACGCTACTATCGATTCACCTTTGATTTCATCCGGCTTGCCGACTACCGCTGCTTCGGCAACTTTTTCATTCGCTACTAATGCTGATTCAATTTCCATTGTGCCTAAACGATGACCAGAAACATTCAATACATCATCCGTTCGTCCTAAAATCCAGAAATAACCATCTTCATCACGGTGCGCGGAGTCACCGGCAACATAGTATTTGCCACCCAACTCTTCAGGAAAATAAGTTTTCTTATAACGTTCATCGTCATTCCAAATAGTACGTAACATTGACGGGAACGGACGTTTAATCACTAACATACCGCCATTACCATTCGTAACTTTATTGCCCTCTTCATCAACGACATCTGCCATAATACCCGGTTGCGGTAATGTACAAGAACCTGGTTTCAACGCAGTAACTCCCGGTAAAGGCGATAACATAATTGAACCTGTTTCCGTTTGCCACCAAGTATCCACAATAGGACATCTCTCCTTACCAATAACCTGATAAAACCACATCCAAGCCGATGGGTTAATCGGTTCACCAACACTACCTAATAAACGCAGTGAGGAGAGATCATATTTCTTAGGGATATGATCACCGAAACGTGTCAATGAACGAATTAAGGTTGGAGAAGTGTAGAAAACATTTACTTTATGACGCTGAATAATACGCCAAATACGACCTGCATCCGGATAACTCGGTACACCTTCATAAATCACTTGCGTTGCACCATTTGCCAAAGGCCCGTAACAAACATAGGAGTGACCGGTAATCCAGCCCACATCAGCACTACACCAGTACACATCTTCCGGTTTGTTATCAAAAATATTACGGAAGCTGTTAAGTGCGCCTAATAAATAACCGGCAGTGCTATGAACAATGCCTTTTGGTTTTCCGGTTGAGCCAGAAGTATAAAGAATAAAAAGTGGTTCTTCCGCATCCATCCACTCCGGTTCACAAAAATCCGGTTGATCTTTAGAAAGTTCGTGCCACCAAAGATCGCGCCCCTCTTGCCACGGAGTATCGATATTTAAACGATAATAGACGATTACTTTTTCAATTGAATCACATCCCATTTCAAGCGCACTATCTACCGTTTCTTTTAATGGGATAATTTTTCCACCACGTAAGCCTCCATTAGCTGTAATCACCATTTTAGCCTGAGCATCTTCAATACGATCACGCAAAGCACTTGCTGAAAATCCTCCGAAAACAACGGAATGGATAGCACCGATTCGGGCACACGCCTGCATTGCAATCACAGCCTCTGCTAACATTGGCATATAAATCACAATACGGTCACCTTTTTTCACTCCTTGTTCACGCAGTGCATTAGCAAACCGACAAACACGGTTATGTAGTTGTTTATAGGTGTAAGTATTGACCTGACCGAAATCTGATTCAAAAATAAGAGCAACTTTATTGCCTTTATCTGGAAGATGACGATCCAAGCAGTTATATGAGGCATTAAGTTTGCCATCAATAAACCATTTATAAAACGGTGCATTACTGCCATCAAAAATAGTCATAAACGGTTTTTTCCAACTAATTAATTCTCTAGCCAAATCTGCCCAATAATGTAGGTAATCTTCATCTGCAAATTTCCATAATTGTCGGTACTGTTCATCATTGCCGATATTCGCTTGTTGTCGAAATTCATCACTTGGTGGAAAAACTCGATCTTCTTTTAAAATTGAATCTAATTGTTGCATAGGGTTCTTCTCCTCTATTGATGGATAAGCAAGCGATGCACCACATTACGAATCGCCAATGAAACTTTTAAGTTATACAAAAGTTAAAAAATAAGCAATTTAAAGTTAATAAAATGTTTGATACATAGATCACATTTTTGAAAAAATTTTTGTTAGAATGAGAAAATTTACAAAAATAAGTAAGAAATGAGTTCAAATATTAACCCAAATATGATTGATAATTAGATTTATATTGGAAGCCGAGCATAAACACTCGGCTTTATCGGCTTTAAAAGATTCAGAAAGTGTCTGCCGGCACAAACACATATCCTTCCATCAGAATTCTAGCACTACGACTTAATATTGCACTTTTCACAACTGGCTTACCATTTTGATTTTCAATGATTGCTCCTACTTTTAAAGCACCTGATGGATGTCCGAAAGTAACGCTTTTTTTCTCACCCCCACCAGCTGCCAGATTAACCAAAGTTCCAGGAATGCAAGCAGCAACACCAATTGCAACAGAAGCTGTTCCCATCATTGCGTGATGCAATTTTTGCATAGATAACGCTCGCACAAGCAGATCAATGCTATCCGCTTTTACCTCTTTACCGCTTGAAGTAATAAAATCTTTTGCCGGTGCGACAAAGGCAATTTTAGGCGTATGCTGTTTGGATTCAGCCTCTTTCTCATTGGCAATCAAGCCCATTTTCAAAGCGACGGCAATTCTAATGCGTTCAAATCGATCTAATGCCGCTTGATCACCATTAATATCACTCTGCAATTCCGTTCCTGTATAACCGATTTCATCAGCATTGACAAAAACGGTCGGAATGCCGGCAGTGATTAACGTCGCTTGAAGCGTACCGATTTCCGGCACCTCTAAGGTATCAACCAAATTGCCGGTTGGGAATAACGCCTCATTCGGATCGACCGGTTCAGCAAATTCCAGCACAATCTCTTCTGCAGGAAAAGCAACTCCGTCAATATAATAATCTCCGATTTCTTTCACTACACCATTAACCATTCTGACATAGCAAAAAATCGTTTTCTTGATATTAGCCTGCCAAATTCTTACGCAACAAACTCCATTTTCCGGAACATTCTCCACCAAACCTTCTTTAATGGCAAAAGCCCCTACTGCACTGGACAAATTGCCACAATTACCACTCATATCAACAACATCTTTATCAATAGCGACTTGACAAAAATAGTAATCGACATCGTGGTTAGCAACTGTGCTTTTTCCAACCAACACAACCTTAGATGTAGAAGAAGTTGCGCCCCCCATTCCATCTATTTGTTGTTTATAGAGATCTGGACTACCTACAATTCGTTGTACCAATTTATCCCGTTTTTTAGGATCTTGCCGTACCTCTTCGGGCAGATCCGCTATATTGATAAATGTACCTTTTGAAGTGCCACCACGCATATAGGTCGCTCTGATTTTAATTTGCGGTTTATACTCACTCATAGATTTCCACCTTAAAACAAAATAGTTTATTTATTGTTTTCGGATTACTATTTATTGTGCATTGACAACATCTTTCGCAAATTTCTGCAAAATGCCACCGTTTTTATACACCTCAACTTCAGTCGATGTATCCAATCTACATAAAACAGGGAATTTAACCACTTCGCCATTACTTCTTGTCATCACGACAGTTAAATCGCATCTTGGCGAGATTTCACCTTCAATATCAAACAGTTCACTACCATCAATAGCATAAGTATGGCGAGAGTCACCGGCTTTAAATTGCAATGGTAATACCCCCATTCCAACTAAATTCGTGCGGTGAATCCGCTCTATTGATTCGGCAATCACCACTTCAACACCAGCCAATCTCACCCCTTTTGCTGCCCAGTCACGTGAACTGCCCTGTCCATAATTGATGCCGGCAATGATAATTAAAGGCTGTTTTTTCGCCATATAATGTTCTATCGCTTCCCACATTCTGGATTCTTTGCCTTCAGGCATAATTTTAGTGAGCGATCCCTGTTTAACACTGCCATCTGCATTTTTGACCATTTCATTAAACAATTTCGGGTTAGCTAAAGTTGCCCGCAATGCGGTATTGTGATCGCCACGGTGAGTGGCATATGAATTCAAATCCGCTACCGGCAATCCCATTTTTAAGCAATATTCGCCCGATGCGGAAGTCGGCAAAATTGCATTCGATGGCGACAAATGATCGGTTGTAATATTATCCGGGAAAACCCCCAATGCTCTCATTCCTTTCAATGCCGGCATTTGCATATATTCCGCTTGCCAATACGGCGGTTTCTGAATATAGGTGGATTGTTTATTCCAAGCATAAAACAGGCTCATATCTTTTCTGTTACCGTTATCTTTAATAAACATTGGAATATAAACATCATTGTACATTTCCGGTCTAACGTATTTTTTCTCAATCGCATCGATCTCTTCGTCCGTAGGCCATAAATCCGCTAATTTAATGCTGTTTCCAGCCGCATCCTTACCTAATTCATCATTTTCAATATCAAATCGAATCGTTCCTGCTAGCGCATAAGCCACAACTAATGCCGGTGATGCCAAAAATGCCTCTTTAACATAAGGATGAATTCTACCGTCAAAATTTCTATTGCCGGATAACACCGCCGTAGAATAGATATTACGTTCAAGCACTTCTTGTTGAATTTTCGGATCGAGTGCACCGGACATTCCATTACAGGTCGTGCAAGCAAAGCCGACAATACCGAAGCCTAACTTTTCCAATTCCGGCAATAATCCGGCGGCTTTTAGATAAACCTCAATCACTCTTGAACCCGGTGCTAATGAGGATTTCACCCACGGTTTCCGTTTCAAACCAAGCTGATTCGCCTTTTTCGCGACCAATGCGGCGGCAATAATATTGCGTGGATTGGACGTGTTGGTGCAGGAGGTAATGGCGGCAATTAAAATAGCGCCATCCGGAAGTTTGTCATCCTGTTGCGATAATGGTTTGGCAATGCCTTCTGCTTTTAAGGTGGTTGTCGGCACTAATTTATGCGGTTTTGACGGCCCTGCCAAACTTCTTACCACTGAACTTAAATCAAATTTTAAGGTTCGTGCATAAGTGGCGTCACTTAAACTATCCGTCCATAACCCATTCGCTTTGGCATAGGCTTCTACCAATTTGACTTGCTTTTCTTCTCTGCCGGTTGTTCTTAAATAGGTGAGCGTCTGTTCATCAATGGCAAAAATGCCGGCACTTGCACCATATTCAGGTGTCATATTGGCAATAGTCGCCCGATCACCTAAATTTAAATATTTAATGCCTGAGCCATAAAATTCCAAATAAGCAGAAATCACATTATTTTGTCTTAAAAATGAAGTGAGTGATAACGCAATATCGGTGGCAGTAATACCGGCAGCACGGGTGCCGGTAATTTCAACACCAATAATTTCCGGCACTCTCATATAAGAAGGGTTTCCCAACATCACATTTTCTGCTTCCAAACCGCCCACGCCAACGGCAATAACCCCTAACGCATCAACGTGCGGTGTATGTGAGTCTGTTCCGACCAAAGTATCAGGAGAAGCAATGCCGTCATTTAAATGAATCACCGGCGACATTTTTTCCAAATTAATTTGATGCATAATGCCGTTGCCCGGCGGAATCACATCCACATTATTAAAGGCTTGTTTTACCCAGTTAATGAAATGAAATCTGTCCGCATTGCGTCTATCTTCAATTTCACGATTTTTTCTAAAGGCATCCGGATCATATCCGCCACATTCGACCGCAAGAGAATGGTCAACTATAAGTTGTGTCGGCACGACCGGATTGACTTTTTTAGCATCGCCACCCTTTTCTGCCACTGCTTCACGCAATCCAGCCAAATCAACAAATGCGGTTAAGCCTAAAATATCGTGACAAATCACACGAGATGGATACCAAGGAAAATCTTTATCCGTTCTTTTTTCTATTAATTGAATCAGAGAATCTTTTAAATCTTCTTCAGGACATTTTCTTAATAAATTTTCTGCCAACACTCTTGAAGTATAATTTAATTTAGAAAATGAATGAGGGGAAATATCTTCTATCGCCGATTTAATATCATAATATTTAACACCGGGCATATCCGGTAAATCTTTGAGATATTTTTTATTGTTCATCGTGATCTCCACAGATTGCTTTCATTATTGTTCACAGCGGATCATTCTATTTTTAATCGGACTTTTCAGGGTAATGTCATTATTACCCTGTACCACAAATCACGATAAATTAAGTTAGCAAAACTGCTAACTTAATTTTAGCTTTATTCTCTTTCTGATAAAGGAATAAATGCTCTTGGTGCCGGGCCGGTATATTCAGAATTAGGTCGAATAATTTTATTATTTGCTCTTTGTTCAAATGCGTGTGCAGCCCAACCTGCGGCACGAGACATAATAAATAACGGCGTATAATATAAACGTTCAATTTCCATATAGTGATAAATTAAACCACCAAAGAAATCGATATTATCCGGTAAACCTTTTTCCGCTTTTACTTTGTCACGAATCGCTTTAGCAATATCAAATAATTTCGGATCAGACGTTTCCAACTCTTTCAATTCTGAAGCCAACTCAAACCCGACCGGTGATCTTGGATCCAAATCACGATAAACGCGATGACCGAATCCCATAATTTTTTCTTTTCTGGCAAAGAGTTCGTCAACGGATTTTAACGCTTGTTCCACGCTATCAAATTGCAATACAAATTTAACCGCAACTTCATTAGCACCACCGTGTAAGCGTCCTTTTAAGGCAGCAATACCAGCAGTGATGCAGGAATAAATATCGGATAAAGTAGAAGCCGCAATTCTGTTGGCAAAGGTAGAGGCATTGAATTCGTGTTCAGCATAAAGCGTTAACATTGCATTCATTGCTTTAACTTCAATATCTAACGGTTTTTTCACTTTTAATCTTTCTAAGATATAACCTGCCATTGTAGTTTGCTCGGAAATCAGATCGATCTCCTTACCGTGCTTATGCCAGTGATGCCAATAGATAAGATAAGAAAAGAAGGGAGCGCACCTAATAAGCGAATCGCTTTCGGTAATTGATCTGAAAAATCCTCTTTTTCCGGTTCAACACACCCCAATGCAGAGGTTGCTGTTCGCATAACATCCATTGGATGGGAAGAAGCCGGAATTGACTTAAGTACATTCTTAACTGCAATCGGTAACTCTCTTGCAGCAATAATTTTTCTTCTAAAGTCATTTAATTGTTTCTGATTAGGTAATTCGCCAACTAAAAGAAGATAAGCGACTTCTTCAAAATCCGCTTTTAATGCCAGATCCTGTATCGCATATCCACGATAATTCAAACCATTTCCTAATCCACATGTACAGATTGCAGAACTTCCTGCGGTAATGCCCGCTAAACCACTCATTTTTGCCCCCTTAGTAGCATTTGATGAATTTCAGATAGAAAGCCTTACTTCTCAACTACTTGGCTTTGCCTTTGGAAAATAATTCGTCCATTTTTTGCTCATAAGCGTGATAATTCAACATATCGTATAATTCCATCCTTGTTTGCATGGTATCCAACACATCCTTTTGTGTTCCTTTCTCTTTCAATTCTTGATAAACGTGTAATGCAGCTTTATTCATTGCTCGAAATGCAGATAATGGATACAGCACCATCGACACACCAACCGAAGCCAACTCATCCACTGTAAATAAAGGTGTTGCACCGAATTCGGTAATATTGGCTAAAACCGGTACCTTTACCGCCTCAACAAACTGTTTGTACTCTTCCAACGTATGAATTGCTTCCGCAAAAATCGCATCCGCTCCAGCCTCAACATAAGCTTTAGCACGAGAAATTGCTGCTTCCTGACCTTCACTAGCGTGCGCATCTGTTCTCGCTATAATAAAAAAGTCCGGATCCAATTGTTGTTTTGCATCCACTGCCGCTTTGATGCGATCACACATTTCTTCTGTGGAAACCAATTCTTTATTCGGTCTATGGCCACATCGTTTCGCCGCAACCTGATCCTCAATATGTAAACCGGCTGCTCCTGCTCTGATAAATTCTTTAACTGTTCTAGCAACATTAAATGCGTGCCCCCAACCGGTATCTGCATCGACAATCAACGGTGTATCACAAACTGCGGTAATACGTCTGATATCAACATAAACATCTTCGATCATTGTCATTCCCAAATCCGGTAATCCATAAGAGGCATTGGCAATCCCACCACCTGATAAATAGATTGCTTTATGCCCCACTCTCGTTGCCTGCAAAGCCTGATAAGCGTTAATAGTTCCAACAATTTGTAATGGTGATGTTTGCTTTAAAACTTCTCTAAATTTTTTACCTGCACTGTTCATACATATATCCTCAAAATAAAGTTAAATTTGGGTATGTATAATTTCTATACACAAAGAATGTAGCATTTTAATTTATTTGTTTGAAACATATTTTTAATAAAAAATTAATAAAAAATAAAAATTAACATTTATTAAATTTGTTTAAAATTTGCTATTAAATTTGATTAACCTAGTTTATTAATAAAAATAAAATCAATAAATTCATAAAGATAAAACAATAAAACCAATATTTTTTTATTAACTCTTTAGCGTTAATATCCTTTTTTAAAGATTTATTTTTATTTCTTTTTAATCACATTTTTTAAAAATGTGATCTATATACCAAAATTTAATTAACTTTTATTTGATCATTTTTTAACTTTTATATAACGTAATAAAAACAAAGGCAAAAATATTTGGCGATTCGTCAGCAGTGCATCGCTTTTTTTATCCACCATCGATAAAGGAGATGATTATGCAGCAAATAGATTCTGTTCTTAAAGAAACTCGTGTTTTCCCGCCAAGTAATGACTTCCGTCAACAGGCAAATATTGGCGATGACGAGAAATACCAACAATTATGGGATTTTGCCGATAAGGATTATGTGAATTATTGGGCAGATCTGGCACGAGAACTCATCAGTTGGAAAAAACCGTTTGTAACGCCGTTTGACGGCAGCAATGCGCCGTTTTATAAATGGTTTATTGATGGAAAACTCAATGTTTCTTGGAACTGTTTGGATCGCCATTTACCGGATAAAGGCGACAAAATTGCGATTTTGTTTGAATCTGATTTTGGTCAGGTCAATACTTACACCTATAAACAGCTACACAATCGCGTCTGTCGTTTTGCCAACGCTTTACGTGAACAAGGTATCAAAAAAGGTGATCGCGTAATTATTTATATGCCGATGATCGTTGAAGCGGTGATTGCAATGCAAGCGTGTGCAAGAATCGGAGCAATTCACTCTGTCGTATTCGGTGGTTTCTCCGCCAGTGCTTTACGTGATCGTATTGAAGATGCTCAGGCTAAAATGGTGATTACTGCTAATGGTAGCTTACGCGGCGGTAGAATTATTCCATTAAAAGAGATTGTTGACGAATCATTGGAAATCGGCTGAAAATCTGTTGAAAAAGTCATTGTTTATTACCGTTTAAATGTTGACACTCCGTGGAATGAAGAACGTGATTTTTGGTGGCACGAATTAACAATGCATCAACCTGATTTCTGCGAACCTGAATGGATGGATGCAGAAGATCCATTATTTATTCTGTATACCTCAGGGTCAACCGGTAAACCAAAAGGCATTGTTCATAGCACTGCCGGTTATTTATTAGTGGTTATTCATCACTTCCGCAATTTGATGGATTATAAACCTAACGATGTATTTTGGTGTACCGCTGATGTAGGTTGGATTACTGGTCACTCATTAGTCTGTTATGGCCCGCTTTCAAGCGGTGCAACCCAAGTGTTGTATGAAGGTGTGCCAAGTTATCCGGATGCAGGACGTATTTGGCGTATTATTCAACGTCATAAAGTAACCGTTTTCCATACTTCACCCACTTTACTTCGCTCGTTAACACGTTTCGGCGATCAAATTCCGAAAAAATATGCTCTCTCTTCATTGCGTTTACTTGGTACGGCAGGTGAACCGATTAACCCGTCTGCCTGGATGTGGTATCACGAAGTGATTGGAAAAGGTAAATGCCCTATTGTCGATACTTGGTGGCAAACTGAAACCGGTACAATTATGTTATCACCATTACCTGGTATTAACCCATTAAAACCGGGTTCTTGTGCTCTACCTCAACCGGGTATTATGGCGGACGTTATCAATGAACAAGGTGAAAAAATTGAAAAAGGTAAAGGTGGCTTATTAGTGATTAAACGCCCTTTCCCTTGTATGGTTCGTACTATTTGGAATGACGATGAACGTTATAAGAAAACCTATTTCCCTGAAGAGTTAGGAGGTAAATATTATGTAACCGGCGATACTGCCTATCGTGATGAAGATGGTTATTTCTGGATTTTAGGAAGAACGGATGATGTTATTAACGTTTCTGGTCACCGTTTAGGTACAATGGAAATTGAATCTGCATTAGTGGCAAATGAAAAAGTAGCCGAAGCGGCAGTGGTTGGTAAACCGGATGAAATCAAAGGTGAATCGATTGTGGCATTTGTGGTGCTTAATCAGGCAACCATTGACGATGATGAAGCCAAACAGGTGGCAGAAGAGTTGAAATTATGGGTATCTCAAGAAATCGGTAAAATTGCCCGACCTGAAGATATTCGTTTTGCCGACAATTTGCCGAAAACTCGATCCGGCAAAATTATGCGTCGCCTACTACGTTCTATTGCGAAAAATGAAATGATTACACAAGATGTTTCAACTTTGGAAAACCCACAAATTATCGGTCAGTTACAACGTCAAATTCTATGACCTAAAAACAACATAACCCTCAAAAAAATCGGGAAATATTTCCCGATTTTTTATTAAATTTATAAGCCCAATGCTTTTCTTACGCCTTCTCCATATTCAGGATCACATTTCGTACAGTTATCAATATGACGTTGCTTAATAAAATCAGGAGCATCGCCCATTGCTCGAGCGGTATTTTCAAATAACGCTTGCTTCTGTTCTGCTGTCATCAAACGGAACAAAGCACGGGGTTGGCTAAAATAATCATCATCATCTTCACGATAATCCCAGAAATCTGCATCACCGTTAATTTTAAGTGGCGGCTCTTTATATTGAGGCTGTTGTTGCCATTGACCGAAACTATTCGGCTCATAATGAGGCAAACTGCCGTAATTTCCGTCCACGCGACCTTGTCCATCACGATGATTACTATGTACCGGACAACGTGCTCTGTTCACCGGAATTTGATGATAATTTACACCTAAACGATAGCGTTGTGCATCTGCATAGTTAAATAGACGTGCCTGCAACATTCTATCAGGAGAAACACTAATTCCCGGAACTAGATTACTTGGTGCAAATGCAGATTGCTCAACATCTAAGAAAAAATTCTCCGGATTACGGTTTAACTCAAACTCACCAACTTCTATCAGAGGATAATCCTTATGTGGCCAAACTTTGGTTAAATCAAATGGGTGATAAGGTACTTTTTCTGCATCCTGTTCCGGCATAATTTGGACATACATCGTCCATTTTGGAAAATCACCACGCTCAATCGATTCATATAGATCACGCTGGTGGCTTTCACGATCTTTACCAATTAAAGCTTCCGCTTCTGCATCTGTTAAATTTTTAATCCCTTGTTGAGTTTTAAAATGGAATTTTACCCAAAAACGCTCATTCTCTGCGTTGATAAAACTATACGTATGTGATCCGAAACCATTCATATGCCGATAACTTGCTGGAATACCACGATCACTCATAACAATAGTGATTTGATGAAGCGCTTCCGGTAACAATGTCCAGAAATCCCAATTATAAGTAGCTGAACGTAAATTTGTTCGCGGATCACGTTTCACGGCTTTATTTAAATCTGGAAACTTACGCGGATCACGAATAAAAAAGACCGGCGTATTATTGCCGACTAAATCCCAGTTTCCTTCTTCAGTGTAAAATTTTAAGGCGAAACCACGAATATCACGTTCTGCATCCGCCGCTCCACGTTCGCCTGCCACTGTTGTAAAACGGGCAAACATTTCTGTTTTTTTACCAATCTCACTAAAAATTTTAGCGCGAGTATATTTTGTAATATCGTGTGTTACCGTGAAAGTACCGAATGCACCGGAGCCTTTAGCGTGCATACGGCGCTCTGGAATCACTTCTCTAACAAAATTAGCTAATTTTTCCTGTAACCAGACATCCTGTGCCAATAATGGACCTCGAGGACCTGCGGTTAAACTGTTTTGGTTATCCACCACCGGCGCACCGAAATCGGTTGTGAGATGGGTTACCGGGCATTTTCCCTTAAATTTTTCACTCATAATATGTTCTCCCTGATAGTGTAATGTCTTCATTTTCACGATAAAAATGAGACTGAAGCATTATATATTTACTATCAAAAAGGATACTTGTATTAAATCAATAGGTTAATAATAAACATTATTAATTAGTTTTAAAAATCAATAACATAAAAATCAATAGACTTAATCTTTTAAAATAATAGAAACTATAACACGCTTGATCTGGTGCGATATGGATTGAAACGTAGCTAACAGCTCCACTGACAATGAATAATTTTTCAAGCACAAAAAAATCTGCACTTCAAGAAAACTTGAAGTGCAGATAATATTGTCCGTGCGATTAGGCTATTTAAATACCGAAATAATCTAAAATGCCTTTGGCTGCCTCTCTGCCCTCCGCTATTGCGGTAACAACCAAATCAGAACCTCGAGTGACATCACCACCGGCAAAGACTTTCAGATTGGCGGTTTGTTGTTTAAATTCACCTTTTGCTTCAATACGACCTCGAGCATCGGTAGTCACACCGACATCCGCAAGAAACGGCATCTGATGCGGCGCAAAACCGAAAGCAACAATAACGGCATCGCAAGGGATAATATGCTCACTGCCTTCAACAATTTCCGCACGACGACGACCGTTTTGATCCGGTTCGCCCATTGTTGTTTCCACCACTTCAATGCCGGTAACACGACCGTTTTCAGTATGAACGGCAACAGGTTCCGCTTCAATCGCCACCGGTTGAGCATTAAATTGGAACTGCACCCCCTCTTCTTTCGCATTCACAAACTCTTTACGACTTCCCGGCATATTGGCTTGATCTCGACGATATACACAGGTCACTTCAGCCGCCTGTTGACGCACAGAAGTACGAACACAGTCCATTGCGGTGTCACCACCACCCAGCACTACCACACGTTTCCCTGCCATCGAAACATAATTATCCGGATTTTGCCCTAATAACTGCTGCGTATTGGCAATTAAAAAAGGCAAGGCGGAATAAACGCCTTCCGCATCTTCATTCGGAATATTGGCTTTCATTCCTTGATAAGTTCCTACGCCAAGGAAAACGGCATCATACTGCGCAACAATCTCGGATAACTGAATATCTTCACCAATATTGACGCCTAATTTAAACTCAATGCCCATCTCCGTGAAAATTTCACGACGGCGTTTCATCACCTCTTTTTCAAGTTTAAAGGCTGGAATACCGTAAGTAAGCAAACCGCCGATCTCTGCCTGACGCTCATAAACGGTAACATCAACACCGTTTCTAATCAGCTGTTCTGCACAACCCAATCCTGCCGGACCAGCGCCAATTACCGCCACACGTTTGCCGCTTTTTTCAACATTGTTGACTTTAGGTCGCCATCCCATTTCAAATGCAGTTTCAGTAATATATTTTTCAATATTACCAATCGTTACCGCACCAAATTCAGCATTTAAGGTGCAGGAACCCTCACACAAACGATCCTGAGGACAAACTCGACCACATACTTCAGGTAATGTATTAGTTTCGTGTGCTAATTCTGCAGCTTCAATAATGCGTCCTTCATAGGTTAACTTTAACCAATCCGGAATATTATTATGTAACGGACAACGATGTTGGCAATATGGATTACCACAGGCTAAACAGCGATCAGCTTGTGCTTTTGCCTGTGATTCATCAAAAATTTGATAAATTTCAATAAATTTTGTTTTACGTTGTTCTAACGATTTTTTCTGAGGGTCAATCCTAGGTAAATCAATAAACTGATAAATATTTCCTTGCTGGCTCATTGTTTTTTTCCTTTTACTTGTCTGAGAGCGACCGGGATTTCTCCCGGACGATGGAAAATTACTGTGTTACCACACCAAGCTCATTGACGGTGCGGCGTTGATGCCCTAATAACGCATTGAGATCATTTGCTTTTGGCTTCACTAATACAAACTTATCAGCGAAATCACTCCAATTATTCAAAATGCGTTCTGCTAACGGACTATGTGTTTCATCGTGATGATGCACTAATAATCCACGCAAATGCTCTTGATAGATAGGCAATTCGACAATCGATAATCCCTCCACTAAATCAGGATTAATACGACTACGGAATTTACCATCAACATCAAGCACATAGGCAAAACCACCCGTCATACCTGCACCGAAATTAATACCAGTTTTACCCAACACACAAACCACTCCGCCAGTCATATATTCACAGCCATTATCCCCAATGCCTTCAACCACCGCAGTTGCGCCAGAGTTACGCACTGCAAAACGTTCACCAACACGACCGGAGGCAAATAAACTTCCTCCTGTCGCACCATAAAGGCAAGTATTACCAGCAATTGTCGATAATTCAGCTTTGAAACTTACTCCTGTATGAGGACGAATAACAATTTTTCCTCCAGCCATACCTTTACCGACATAGTCATTGGCATCACCAGTCAAATATAAGCTCACACCGCCAGCTAACCATACTCCAAAACTTTGTCCAACTGTACCGTTTAAGCGAATATCCACTTTCTTGCGTGCATGACCATTATTACCATATTTATTCGCAATCATACCGGATAAGGTTGCACCGACAGAACGATCTGTATTATTAACATCAAAGGTCAAATCAAGATGCTGTTCATCGTTATAATCAAACGCATCACCAACTTCTTTCAAAATTGCTTTATTCAGTAATCCCTTATCCATAGGTGGATTACTTTGCGTACAATATCTTGCACTGCCTGCTGGCACTTGCGGTGCATACAACAATTTCTGTAAATCTAAACCGCGCTGTTTTGTGGTTTTCCCCTCAATAATCGTTAATAAATCAGTACGTCCAATCAAATCCGTTAATTTTTCAACACCTAATTTTGCCAGCCATTCACGCACATCCTGTGCAATAAATTTAAAGTAATTCATCGCTTTTTCCGGCAAGCCGTGATAATGCTCATTACGCAACTTTTCATCTTGAGTTGCAATACCGGTTGCACAGTTATTTAAATGACAAATTCTGAGATAACGACAACCTAATGCAATCATCGGACCAGTACCAAAACCAAAACTTTCCGCACCCAAAATAGCCGCTTTAATCACATCTAAACCAGTTTTCAATCCGCCATCAACTTGCAAACGAACTTTATGACGAAGATTATTTTCAACTAATGCCTGTTGAGCTTCTGCCAATCCCAGCTCCCAAGGAGAACCGGCATATTTCACACTGGATAACGGACTTGCTCCCGTACCACCATCATAACCGGCAATTGTAATTAAATCGGCATAAGCTTTAGCCACACCGGTTGCGATGGTGCCAACTCCCGGTAAAGAAACTAATTTCACAGAGATCAAGGCTTTAGGATTAATCTGTTTCAAATCAAAGATTAATTGCGCTAAATCTTCGATTGAATAAATATCGTGATGAGGCGGTGGAGAGATCAATGTTGATCCCGGCACAGCATAACGCAATTGAGCAATATAAGGCGTTACTTTGTCGCCCGGTAATTGACCGCCTTCACCCGGTTTTGCGCCTTGAGCAACTTTAATCTGAATCACATCCGCACTCATTAAGTATGCTGGTGTTACACCAAATCGACCGGATGCCACCTGTTTAATTCGGGAAACTTTTTCTGTGCCATAACGACGAGGATCTTCTCCGCCTTCACCTGAATTGGAATAGCCACCAAGACGATTCATTGCTATCGCCAAAGCTTCGTGAGCTTCAGGACTTAATGCGCCAATACTCATCGCTGCAGTATCAAAACGTTTATATAGATTTTCTGCCGGCTCAACTTTATCAACCGCAATCGCCTTGCTTTCATCAATATTTAATTGTAATAAATCACGGATAGTTGCCACTGGGCGATAATTAACGGTATCAGCATATTTCTGATAAATTCGATAATCACCACTGTTTACTGCCTGTTGTAAATAGTTCACTACCTCAGGATTATAAGCGTGATATTCACCGTCAGGTTTATACTTTAACAAACCGCCTGTCGGCAATGCTTGGCTTGCACGCCACGCATCACGTTGCAAACACTGCATATCCTGATCCAAATCAGCAAAAGAAGCACCCTCAATACGGCAAGTAATCCGTTTAAAACATAATTCAACAATCTCTTTATTAAAACCAACCGCTTCAAATAAATGTGCACAACGATAAGATGAAATAGTTGAAATCCCCATCTTGGAGATAATTTTATAAAGCCCTTTGTCAATTCCTTTGCGAAAGTTCAACAAAACAGTGCGTAGTGGTTTAGTAATCGCACCACCTGCCACCATTTCACTTAAACTTTCGTATGCAAGATACGGATAAACCGCTGTTGCTCCTAATCCTAATAAAACCGCAAAATGATGAGGATTTCGTGCAGAACCGGTTTCAACAATAATATTGGAATCACAACGAAGATTTTTTTCAACCAAGCGTTGTTGCACTGCGCCAACAGACAACGCTGCCGGAATTGGCACTCTAGATGGAGAAATTCCACGATCCGATAAAATCAGCAATACAGTACCGTTGCGAGCCGCCTGCTCGGCTCTGTCTGCCAACGCTTCTATCGCCTGTTTTAAACCAACCGATTTAGGCTCATAAGTTGCATCCAAAATTTCGTGTTTGTAATATTCCTGTGATAAAGCGAGCAATTGCTGCATATCAGAATAAAGTAATACCGGTGATTTAAAATTTACACGATGAGACATCCCTTCCGTTTCAAAGAAAACACTCATCTCCTGACCAATACTGGTATTAAGACTCATCACGTGTGCTTCACGAAGCGGATCTATAGGTGGATTGGTAACCTGTGCAAAATACTGACGGAAATAGTCATAAATTACTCGTGGATGAGTAGATAACACAGCAAATGGTGTGTCATCTCCCATTGAACCAACTGCTTCTTGACCATTTTCTCCCAGTACACGTAATAAACTTTCTAATTCTTCTTTGTTATAAGCGAATTGTTTTTGATAGGTGAGGAGCTGTTGTGGCGAAAATTCCGCCTTGCCAATCTTCTCATCAGGCATCTCTTCAAACGGTACTAAACGGTGAACATTACGCTCCAACCATTCACGATATGGATGGCGTTCTTTCAACTCTTTATCAATCTCTTGAGAATGAATTAATTTACCGTGTTCTGTATCTATTACCAACAGTTCTCCCGGTCCAATACGCCCTTTCTCAATCACTTCATCTGGCGCATAGTCCCAAATCCCCACCTCACTGGCGATCGTAATTAATTTATCCTGCGTTATTACATAACGTGCCGGACGCAAACCGTTACGATCAAGATTACAAGCAACGTGACGCCCATCGCTCAATACAATTCCTGCCGGTCCATCCCAAGGCTCCATATGCATAGAATTAAAGTCATAGAATGCTCTCAAATCATCATCCATATCCGGATTATGTTGCCACGCAGGTGGAATAAGCAAACGCATTGCACGGAATAAGTCCATACCTCCGTTCACAAACAATTCCAGCATATTGTCTAAAGAACTGGAGTCTGATCCGGTTTCATTCACAAAAGGTGTAATAGTCTGTAAATCAGGAATAAGTGGAGTGTGATATTTATAAGCACGTGCTCTTGCCCACGCACGGTTACCGGAAATGGTGTTGATTTCACCATTGTGTGCTAAATAACGGAATGGCTGCGCCAATTTCCATTTTGGTAAAGTATTGGTTGAAAAACGTTGATGGAATAAGCAAATCCCGCTTTCCATACGTAAATCAGCCAAATCAAGATAGAACTTCGGCAAATCTTTCGGAATACATAAGCCTTTATAAATGATAATTTGGCTTGAAAAACTACAGATATAAAAATCAGGATGATCAATGCGGTTTTCGATACGACGACGCGCCATAAATAAGCGACGTTCCATATCCTTAATTCCCCAACCGGCAGGCACATTAACAAAAACCTGCTTAATTGCCGGTAAACTTGCCGCCGCAATAGATCCCAATACGGCAGGATTAATGGCAACATCACGCCAAGCGGTAATTGTCAGCGTTTCTTTAGTTAATTCTTCTTTGATAATTGCTTGATATTGCTCGATCAACTGCGGATCTGTCGGGAAAAAGATCTGTCCAACACCAAAATTTTTATTTAATTTAAATCCCTGTTCTTCAGCAATAAAATGAAAAAAACGTTTTGGCATTTGCAAATGTAAGCCACAGCCATCACCAGTTTTACCATCAGACAATACCGCACCACGATGCTGCATTCTGGATAAACCTAAAATCGCTGTACGCACAACTTTATGACTTTGCTCACCTTCAAGATGAGCAATTAAGCCAAAGCCACAGTTCTCACGAACTTCATCTTTGTTATAAAGCATATGGATTCCTTAATGTTGTGTTTGTTTTATTATTGTAAGAGGATTTTGAACATACCAAAAAATATCAACAGTGGCAAAATTTTTTTGATAAATTTTATCATCTTTCTTCTTTTATTAATCTTTATCTTATTTTTAAGCATTTTATTTATGGTTTAGTTAATAAATTCCATTTTAATTAGATGATAACTATTCTCAAATACTTTGATGTTTGAATATTAAAATTTCCCTTCAGTATCTTCTTGAGACAATCTCTTTTACCGAAAATGGTGTTAATGCCAAGTATTCATAGATCTATCAATCTGAAATCAAATTATAAAAAAATAGCCAACAACTCAGAGGTATTGTTGGCTATTTGATTAACGCAATGAAATTTACTGATTATGAATGCAGAATTTCACTTAATTCCACTTTTCGATTTTCATATCTGGATCTAGTACAAGCGTCTGCGGTGGCAATCGCCGCTCTTGCTGCCTCTCCAGTAAGCAATTTTTCAAATTCTTTACTTGGTTTCATACCGTGCATAATGTCATTTAAGTATTTCATTTCTTTACGCATTACGGAATTAAGCCAAAGCGGTGTACGTTTGCCAGGATGCCCATATTGAATTGCACCGTCCATTTCTGTACTGGTATAAATTCTGGTACGATCATCATCTTCTTCTTGGCTTTCGTGAATCAAAAAATGGCTATCTTTGCCGTCCACACGTAAAGTGCCACCACAATGGAACATATCCAATTTAATCGCACCTTTTTCCCCTTGAATCAGCACATAATGTTCTCCCCAGCGGAAAGCTGATCCCCATTCCAATACAGCAAATCTACCATCATCAAACTCAAGATTGAGGAATAACATATCATCTTCATCACCAAATTGTTCTCCTTGATGAGCGACATTTCCTGCTGTCATCGTAACCGTTTTCGGCATTCCCCCCATTAAAAATTGAACACAATCCAATTCGTGAATATGGTGATATAAATGTCCGCCTGATTTTTCTCTCATTTTTTTCCAAGAAATAGAAGGCTGAACATCCTCCCAACCATTACGTGCAGTATGGCAATAAAGTACTTTCCCGATCACACCTTGGTTAATCAACTCTTTAGCGTGATGCACGCCATTAAAGAAATTCATAATATGCCCTGCCATAAAGACTACGCCGTTCTCCTCGCAGGCTCTGACCATTTCATCGCAGTCTTGATAACTTAGTGCAATCGGCTTTTCACAAAAAACGTGTTTTTTATATTTTGCTGCAAGTAATACGGGTTCTTTATGTAAGTAATTCGGTGTTGCCACAATCACACAATCCACATCCGCACGAGATACTGCATCCTCTAACGAATCGGCTGCTTCACAACCTAATTCTTTAGCGACTGCTTTACCATTTTCTGGATCATAAACAACCACCACTTTTGCATCATCATTTTCATTCATAATTCTGGCTAAATCTGCACCAAAATAGCCGACACCAATCACAGCATAATTTGTCATTTTATTTCTCCTAAAAGAATAGATATAAGTTTATTTCACTGAGCCTTCAGAAAGCCCACCTGCAATTTTGTTCTGGATAAAGGTGAAGAACAGCACGGACGGCAACACAACCAAGACAGAAGCCGCCATCATATCGCCCCAATCTAAAATCTCTGCACCATTTAATGAACGTAATGCTACCGCTACTGTCATTTTGCTCGTATCGTTTACTAAAATAAGAGCATATAAGAACTCATTCCACGCATTAATAAAGGTATAAATTGCCGTTGCTACAATGCCGGGCGCAACTAATGGCAATACAATTTTGAAAAACACGGTAAATTTATTTGCACCATCAATCCGCGCAGCTTCTTCAATTTCGATAGGAACGGTTCGGAAAAATCCAACCAACAACCAGACCGCATAAGGCACACTAAATGAGAGATAGACCACAATAAGACCTGTCATTGTATTGGTTAGTCCAACTTTCGCCATTGCGATGGAATAAGGAATTGCCAATAGAATTGGTGGAAAAATATAGGTAGTAACCAATAATTTCGACATTACTGCCCCCAATTTCGGGAAAAATCGAACAATGCCATAAGCCGCCATTGCTGAAATGATGATAGCAATTAATGTTGTAATTAAGGCAATAACCAAACTATTTTGAATATTAACGATAAAATGTAAGTCGTTAATCACGTGTTCAAAATAGTCCAAGGTAAACACCTTTGGCCAAAAACGGGTGGGTTCACTGGTTAATTCACCTTTACCTTTGATAGAAGAAATGATAATCCAGACTAAAGGAAATACTGCAACTACTGTAGCAATTAATAAAAACAGATGTGCAACAATATCACCTAAAATAGATTTTTTCGTTTTCATTTTATTCCCCCTCTTTTTCCCAACGGCTAATCACTTTGAAATAGATAAAGCAAATAAGTAATAGGAAGATAAATAGCAGCACCGTTACCGCAGAAGAACGACCAAGCATTTTGGTTCCCCAGCCCATATTGTAGGCATAGATTGGTAATGTCATTGTTGAGTTAGCTGGCCCACCACCCGTGATGAGATAGATAATGTCAAAGTTGTTAAACACCCAAACCGTGCGTAACACCACTAATAATCCAATCACCACTTTGATATGTGGAAGTGTAATGTGACGGAACACTTGCCACGCATTTGCACCATCAATTTTGGCAGCCTCATATTGTTCTTGTGGTACGGTTTGCAAGGCGGATAAAACGTTCACCATAATCAGTGGTGCGCCAAACCAAACGTTAATAAACACCAAGCTGACAAAAGCCCAAGTACTATCAGAAAGAAAGTGCGGTGCAATATCCATTAATCCGAGTTTCACAATCATATTCGGCAAATAGCCGTATACACCGTTTAAAATCCATTGCCAAGAAAAGGCAATAACAATAGTTGGAAATGCCCACGGAATAATTAATAATATTTTGTATAACCATTGCAAATGACGAATACGATGTAATGCCATTGCTAGCGCAAATCCTACTAATACTTGTCCAACCAAAGAAAATACTGTCCATAAGATTGAATTAAAAAATGCTAACCAAAAACTAGGATCGTTAATTACCGCTATATAATTATCAAATCCAACAAACTTCCAGTTCGGCATAATCAAATTCTTATTGGTAAAGCTGTAAAAAATGCTTGATAAGAATGGATAGACGAATAATACCGATACCACTATCATCGCAGGCAGGACAAAAATCCACCTTGTATAGTTTTTTTGATACATAAAACCCCCTTCTCAGTTACTGAGAATCTGTATCTACTTTGAGGATAATGGGCGGCAATGACCGCCCTAGAATTTATTGAGCAACCGTTTCAAATAAAGTATTTAGCTGATCTTCTGCTTTTTTAGCAGCTACCATCGGATCTGTGCCGTTCACTACAATATCTTGGAACATTGCTTCAATAATGTGCTGATTCGTTAATAAACCGCCTTGTACGGTTGGCCCATATTCATACCCTATTGCAGTGCCGGTTTGTACTGCATCTGAAATCACTTTTTCTGCATGAGAGAATTTTTTCACCATTGGGTTATCTCTATAAGCTGGCTCATTCGCAATATCTTTAAGAGCCGGTAACATTCCTACCGGAACTGAAGCAAGAAATTTAATATAACGATCCTTATCATAAAGCGTTTTAATAAAGGCTTTACTAATTTCAGGATGTTTTGAATGTTTCCAAACCACTAAAGGAATATTTGCTGTTTCCAAGCCATAATCAGGATCATTCACATCCATTTTTGGTACTGGGTAAGCATCAACAAAATCTAATAACTGTGGTGTATTCGCTTGAACACCGCCAATCTGGAAACCAGAGTTAAAATCAAACGCAGTTTTTCCTTGATAATACAAGGTCGCCTGTTGTAATACATTGTAGTTAATAGAATCTTTCGGTGAAGTTTCTTTATACATTTTCACCCAGTATTTAATACCATCTTGTGGAATTTCACTGGTGAGGTCCACTTTTAGATCTTTAGTAAGCAAACTACCGCCACGGCTTTTCACATATAAATTCAAAAAGCGAGTTGCGATAAAATCATTCGTCCCCATTGGCACAGATAGACCATATACCCCATCTTTAGTTAATGCCTTAGCTGCCTGATACAACTCATCCCACGTTTTCGGCACGGATAATCCATTTTTCTCCAATAAATCTTTCCTAATCCACATCACTTGTGCGTGAGAATATAGAGGAAGAGAGTAATTATTCTCTCCTACAGTCCCCTCATTGATTGCAGCCGTAGAAAATCTATCTCGACCTAAATCATCAATCAAATCATTAATTGGAGATAATGCTTCAACATTAATCATCTCAACAACTTGATTCGGTAATGCTGTACTCAAATCCGGCACATTTCCTGAAGCTAATCCTGTTGTCCATTTGGTATAAAAATCATTCCAAGAAAAGGTTTCAATTTTAATTTTGACCTTCGGATTCTTTTGCATAAAGTCATTCGCTGCCTGTTGGATAATTTCCAAACGTGGTCCCTGAGTAAAAGAGTGCCACATCGTAATATCACCAGCTAACTCCGATGGTTCTGTACTCACATTTGTATTCGTAGTTTGTGATTTTTCATCTTTACAGCCATTTAGCACTAATGTGGCGAACACCACAGATGCTGCAACAGTTAATAATTTTTTGAATTTCATAACTCACCTCATATATATTAAGAGCGATTACAACAAGGCTTGCTCTGTGGTTGGATCAAAGAAATGAGCTCGCTTCATATCAAACGCAAGCGTGATTTGCTGCTCCATTTCAATTTTTTGCCGAGAATGGACGATCGCTTTTATCGATTGATTACCCAAACTGGTATGAACAATATATTCTGCACCTAACAACTCTGCGACATATACCGGTGCTGATACTCTCGCATTCTGATAAGAACCAAGTAATAACGGCTCATTAGAAACATTCTCGGGACGAATACCTAAAACGACCTCTTTACCCTCTTGACCTAGTGCCACTAGTTGCTGCCAGATTTCATCGGGAATAGCTAACTGATGATGATCCGCCGTCACAAAAGAGTGATTCTCTAACCATCCTTTTAAAAAGTTCATTGTGGGCGCCCCAATAAATCCGGCAACAAACAAATTAGCCGGTTTATCATAAATTTCTTTCGGCGTACCGATTTGTTGTACAATCCCTGCACTCATCACAACAATGCGATCTGCCATTGTCATTGCTTCGGTTTGATCGTGAGTCACATAAATCGTGGTCGCATTCAGTTTTTTATGAATCCGGATAATTTCTGCACGCATATTACTGCGCAACTTGGCATCTAAATTTGAAAGTGGTTCGTCCATCAAAAAGACCTTCGGTGAACGCACTATAGTTCTGCCTAAAGCAACACGTTGTCGCTGCCCTCCAGATAAAGCTTTCGGTTTACGATCCAGCAACTCATCTAAACCTAAAATAGTTGCTGCTTCACGCACTTTGCGGTCAATTTCCGCTTTATCAACGTTTCGTAATTTCAAAGCAAACGCCATATTTTCGTAAACAGTCATATGAGGATAAAGTGCATAAGATTGAAACACCATTGCGATGTCGCGATCTTTCGGCTCAACATCATTCACACGACGATCATCAATGGAAAAATCTCCTTCGGAAATATCCTCCAAACCGGCGATCATTCTTAATGTTGTTGATTTACCACAACCTGAAGGCCCAACTAACGCAATGAATTCTTTATCTGCCACTTCAAGATTAAAATCTTTCACAGCTTCAAAACCATTACGATAACGTTTATAAATATGTGATAAAGAAAGTGTTGCCATAACGTTTCCTTCTTCGTATTCAACTTAATATTTAACTGACAAAAAGTTAAAAATAAGC